>NZ_JBHXTG010000046.1:6996-71868 GCF_042677465.1 Kitasatospora sp. NPDC127111 | reverse complement strand
GATCGGCACCGCCCACGAGGCCGGTTCGCGGTGACCCTTTCCGCTTCCCCGGTACTGCCCTGCGTTTTCTCGCGTCTCGCTTCGGGCCCCGCCACGGGTGCTCAGCTCACCCGCGGCCGTCCACCTCCGGCGCCCCCGCCGGCGGTGGTGCCCGTTCCGGTCAGTGGAAGACCGGGGCGAAGACGAGGTTGACGTTCTTGTTGGACTGGCCCGCCAGGATGGTGCCCGCGTTGTCCTTCACCGCGAGGGTGTTGGCCTGGTTCGAGGCGCCGGACCCGGTGGCCGTCTGCTGGGTGGACACGTAGTTGCCGTCGACCGAGCCGAAGACGTTGCCCGTCCCGACGTTCGACACCACGCTGCTGTTGGAACCGTCGTTGGCCGCCGCGCCGTTGTCGGCGGCGGCGGAGCCTGCGCCCGCGAGCAGCAGGCCCGCCGCCAGCGGGGCGGCCACCAACAGGCCGGCCAGTCGGCGGGTGCGGATGCGCACCATGAATTGCCTCCAAGAAAGCTGCAAATCGTTCATTCGTGCAAATGTGCCGTCGTGCCATGTGTCGTGCGATGTCATGCGATGTCGTGCAAGGGGTGCGGGAGCTCGCCGGCCAGACGAACACCTGCGGGCTGCGACGCCGGGAGACAGACTTCCGCAACAAATCGACAAAGCACCACCTCGTCACGGCAACTTCGCCCTTTAGCGTGATATCCAGGGCCGTCGGGAATAACGCTCTCCCCGAGGGAAAGCGCACCGACACACCGCCGCCGACCTGGGATTTCGGCCGAACGGTGGCGACCGCAAGACCCCTCTCCGGACAGCACCAGGGGGGCACACGAAGAGCCTGGCGCACCACCCCTGGCGCGAGGCTCCGAGCAACACGCCCCCGCGAGGTCGCACTACCGACCCATGTCGATATATTCAGCCATTCTGAGACTACTCAAAAAATCCTATGTACCAGCGCCCGATCATCAGACCGCTTTCCCGGGATTGAGAATGCCCAGCGGGTCGAAGACCGCCTTCAGCTGCCGCTGCAGCTCCAGTGCCACCGGGCCCAGCTCGCGCGCCAGCCACTCCCGCTTCAGCAGCCCGACCCCGTGCTCCCCGGTGATCGTGCCGCCCAACTCCAGCCCCAGCGCCATGATCTCGTCGAAGGAGCGTTGCGCCCGGGCCGACTCCTCGGGATCGGCGCCGTCGAAGATGACGATCGGGTGGGTGTTGCCGTCCCCGGCGTGGCTCACCACCCCGATGGTCAGCCCGTGCCGCTCGGCGATCGTCGCGACCCCGTTCAGCATCTCGGCCAGCCGGGACCGCGGCACCGCCACGTCGTCGATCATCGTGGTGCCCAGCCGGTCCAGCGCGGGCAACGCCAACCGCCGGGCCTCCAGCAGCAGTTCGGACTCCGCCTGGTCGTCGGCCGGCACCACCTCGGTCGCCCCGGCCGCCCGGCAGAGCTCCGCCACCGCGGCCAGCTCGGCGCTCGGGTCCGGCCCGTCGAAGGCCACCAGCAGCAGCGCCTGGGTCGACTCCGGCAGGCCCATCTGCCCCAGCTCGTTGACCGCCCGCACGGTGACCGAGTCCATCAGCTCCATCAGCGAGGGCGTGAGGCCGCGCGCCATCACCTCGCAGACCGCGGCACCCGCCGTGTCGGCGCTCGGGAACTCCGCCGCCAACGCCAGCTGCGGTGCGGGCGCGGGCCGCAGGGCCACCACCGCCCGGACCACCACCCCCAGCGTCCCCTCCGAACCGACCAGCAGCCGGGTCAGGTCGTAGCCGGCGACACCCTTGGCGGTCCGCCGGCCGGTGGAGAGCAGCCGCCCGTCGGCCAGCACCACGTCCAGCCCGAGCACGTACTCGCTGGTGACCCCGTACTTGACGCAGCAGAGCCCGCCCGCGCCGGTGCCGATGTTGCCGCCGATCGTGCAGGACTCCCAGCTGGACGGGTCCGGCGGGTAGGAGAGCCCCGACTCGGCGGCGGCCCGCGACAGTTCCGCGTTCACCACCCCGGGCTCGACCACCGCGATCCGGTTCACCGGGTCGAGCTCCAGGATCCGGTTCATCCGCACCATCGACAGCACGATGCACCCGTCGACGGCGTTGGCCGCACCGGAGAGCCCGGTCCGGGCGCCCTGCGGCACCACCGGGACGCGCAGCTCGGAGGCGGTCCGCAGGATGTGCTGCACCTGCTCGACCGTCTCCGGGAAGACCACCACGGCCGGGGTGCCGGCCACGCAGAAGCCCGCCATGTCGTGGCTGTAGGCGGCCATCACGTCCGGGTCCACCGCCAGGGCGCCGGGCGGGAGCCCCTGTGCCAGCCGGTCCGTCAGATCACTCATCGCCGTCTCCGATCGCCGCCCGACGTCCGCCACCCGGCGGTACGCCGCTCCGTCGCGTGCCGTCCGACCGCCGGACGCCGTCCGGCCGCCGCGCGTTCCCGGCCGTGGGCCTGCGCGGTCACCCGCCGCCCGCCACCTCTGCCCGCACTCTGCCCGGCGTCCGGACGACCGGCAAGTACGCCGCTCCGGCCACCGGGCCGGGGACGGCCGGAGGCGGGCGAGGCGGGCGGGGACGGCCGGAGCGGTCGGAGGCGGTCGGAGGGTGAGGGTGCGGCCCGGCCGGCCGGTGAGCACGCGTGGGGGCACGGCCGGAACGGGCCGCGGCGCGGCCGGTCAGGCCCGGCGGAGGGCCGCCGACGCCAGCGCGGCGAGGCCCGCCGCCCCCGTGGCCAGTGCGCAGAGCGCCGTCGGCCAACCGGCGCCGGCCGCGTCCGCGAGCACGCCGAGCAGGCCGGTCGACAGCACCAGGGCCGCACTCTGCACCAGCGTCAACAGCGCCTGCACCCGTGAGAGGTGGCCCTCCGGCGCGCCGCCCAGGACCAGCGGCCCGAGGTGGCAGGCGAAGAGCCCCGAACCGACCCCGACCACCACCCCGCCCGCGACCGCCGGCTCCACCCCGGGCGCCCAGGCCAGGACCGCGATGCCCGCCGACGCCGTGCAGAGCCCGGCCGCCGCCCCGGCCCCGGCCCGCCGCAGCGCGCCCCGCCAGGACACCAGCCCCGCCACCAGCAGCACCCCGGCCCCCTGTCCGCCGACCACCAGACCCGCGGCTCCGGCCCCCCAGCCGTGCGTCCGGGCGAGCAGCGGCACCAGCAGCGAGACCACCGGCAGCAGGGCCCCGGCGGCGGCGCCGGTGAGCAGCAGCGCCGCCCGCAGCAGCGGGTCGGCCAGGGCCAGCCGGACTCCGGCGGCCGCCTCGCGCAGCAGCCCCGGGGAGTCCGCGGACCGGGCCGCCTCGCGTTCCGCCGGCGGCCGGACCCGCAGCAGCACCAACAGGACGAGTCCGAAGCTCACCGCGTCCGCCAGCGCCGCCCCGGCCAGCCCGCCCACCGCGACCAGGGCACCACCCAGCGGCGCGCCGAGCAGCGCGGCGACCTGGCCGCCCGCCTGCCGCAGGGCGAGCGCCCGGGGCAGCTGCCGGGTGCCCACCAGGCGGCGCGGCATCGAGCCGCTCGCCGGGAGGTAGAACGCGTCCACCGTGCCGATCACGGCGGCCGCCGCGACCAGCAGGTGGAGCGGGGTGCCCGGGCCGGACGCGACGGCCGCCAGCGCGAGCGTGCCGACCAGCATCACCGCGTCCCCGGCGAGCATCACCCGGCGGGCGCCGAACCGGTCCGCCACCGCGCCACCCAGCAGCACCAGGGCGGTCCTGGGCAGCGTGATCGCGGTCAGCACCAGGCCCGCCGCGCCCCCGCCGTGGGCGGACGCGGCCCAGCCCAGCGCGAAGTGGAGCGCGGCGTCGCCCAGCAGCCCGGCCTGGGTGCCGCCCAGCCAGAGCAGGTACCGGCCGGGGAGCCCGGCCCGCACCCGCGCGGTGGCCGGTTCGGGCCGTGCGGGCGCGGGCCCGGCGGGCGCGGGCCCGGCGGGCGCGGGCCCGGCGACCGGGCCGCCGGTGACCGGGCTCCCCGGCATCGCGCTCTCGGACACCGGGCTCCCGGACACCGGGCTCCCGGACGTCGGGCTCCCGGGCACCGGGCTCCCGGACGTCGGGCTCCCGGACGTCGGACTTTCGGAGGTCGTCGCCATGCCCGCCGACCGTAGGACCCTCGACCTGGTCGAGGGCAAACCGCCGCCCGGCGCGGACCGCCCCCGACTACGCGCGGACCACCGGCTCCTGAAGCTCGGTCACCCAGTCCGCCTGGTCCTCCGGGCACTCCAGGTACAGCTCCCGGGCGTACCCGGCCGAGCGGTAGCCGTTCTCGGCGATGAAGCGGGCCAGCGTCTGGAAGGCCCCCACCGTGTCGTCCATCGACCCGCGGTGCACGATGGTCGCCGCCTCCGCGAGCTCCGGCAGGTCGACCACCTCGAAGCCCCGGTCCTCGCCCCCGGTCACCGCCGCCCCGACCGGGACGGCCGCCCGGATCAGCACCGCGCCGTCCCCGTCCGGCACGTCCTCGTACCGCGCCACCGACGGACCGGTCCCCGCCACCCCCGCGTCCGCCAGCCGGCGGCAGAGCTCGTCGAACAGCGGGCCGATCACCGGTCCGATGTCCTCCGGCTCGTAGCTCGCCGCGACGGCCGTCAGCTCCGCCGCCCGGACCGCCGGCACCCGCTTCACCACGACCTCGTGCACAGCCATGGATCCCTCGCTCTCGATCGTCCGGAGCCTCGCCTCGACCCGGGCCAGCCGTCGGGCGTCCGCCGCCATCGCCGCGGCGAGTTCGGCCCGCCGCAGCCGCAGCATCCCGCGCAGCTCGGCCGCGTCCACCCGCTCGTCCAGCACGGCCAGCACCTGCTGCAGCGTGAAGCCGAGGTCCTTGAGGGCGATGACGCGGTTGAGCCGGGCGAGTTGGGCCGCCTCGTAGGAGCGGTAGCCGCTGACCGGGTCGACGCGGGCCGGGCGCAGCAGCCCGATCGCGTCGTAGTGGCGCAGCATCCGGACCGACACCCGGCCGTGCTTGGCGAAGTCTCCGATGTTGAACATGACGCCTCCAGTGCAGACCCTCACACCGTGTCATGGTCAAGCACCGACCCGGACGCCCGCCCACCGCCGCTCAGTCGGTCACGTCGAACCCCCGCCGCTGCCCCAGCTCCCGCAGGCTGCGCTGCCCGGGGATGCCGTTGGCGTCCTGGCCGGTGTAGCCGAGGCTGCGCTGGAACGCCGCGTACGCCTGCACCGTGCGGCTGCCGAGCGAGCCGTCCACCCAGCGCTGCTCCAGGAACCCCTCGTCGGCCAGCGCCTGTTCGACGATCCGGACCTCGCCGCCGTAGGTCTGGTGCCCCTGCTCGGCGCCGGGGTCGGTCCGGGCCGCCGCCACGACGTGGGCCAGCGAGACCCGCCGCGGCGAGGGCAGCCGGCCGAGCAGCCGGCGCAGCGAGTCCTCGCCCGGCACCCCGTCCGCCGCGGCGCCCGAGTAGCCCAGCGAGCGCTGGTACTCCTGGTAGTTGAGGGTGTCGGCGTCCCGCCAGTCCTCGTCCGGGCCGGTCGTGTAGTGCGAGCCGTGGCCGGACGCCACCAGCGCCTCGCCCACCTCGCGGACCTGCGGCCCGTGCGCGCCGTAGCCGTACTCCAGCCCGTTGATGGTCACCCGGTACCGGGCGGGCGGGGCGTCCGGGGGCGGCGGCGGCAGCGGGGTGCCCGTCCCGTTCGCGCCCGCGGCGATGCGGGGCAGCACGACCTCGTGGAACTGCCGCACCCGCGCGTCGCCCGGGCAGGCGGTGCCGCCGTCCGACCAGTCCGGGAAGAGCCGGTGGTAGCCGAAGCCCGGGTCCTCGGCCGTGCGGCACACCCGCAGCGGGATGCCGTGCTGCCGGTGCAGCCACACCCCGAGCGCGACCAGCGCGGCGAGCTGCGCGTCCGTCCACGGGTCGGTGTGCTGGTCGTTGCTGGCCGACTCGACGCTCACCGCCCCCGTCCCGTCCGGCCTGCGGTTGGCCCGCATGTTGGCGTCCGCCCGGGTCCGCGTGCCGATGAACTGGCCCACGTGCCCGTCGTACCCCACCCCGAAGTGCGACTCGAGGTTGGTCGAGTCCCGCCAGTACTCGTACATCCGCCGCGGCGTCCACGGCGCCGCGATGCTGTGGAAGATCACCTGCGTCGGCACGATCGCCGGCTGCTCGTCCGACTCGGGCTGAAGCTCCAACTTCTCAGCGCCGGGGTACCAGGCCATCCGTCTCTCCTCGCCGGGCCCGGGGCGGTCCGCCCCTCACTCCCGGCAAACGGGACCCACGGCCCCGCACGAGGACACCCCCGCCCCAAACCCCCCGTTCAGGTGAAACCGGACACCCGCACCCCCGCCCGAAAACACCGAGGGCGGGCACCGGCGTCTCGCCGATACCCGCCCTGAGCAGGTGGTTCTTCTCCTACCAGCGGAGAGCGTGGGATTCGAACCCACGGTACGGGGTCACCGCACGACAGTTTTCAAGACTGTTCCCTTAGGCCGCTCGGGCAGCTCTCCAGGCGGAGGTCAGCCTAACGGGTCCGGCGGGGTTCGGTGCACAGGGTTTCGCCGGGGTGGGGGTCAGTTGTCGCCGACGCGCTCGGCGAGGGTGACCTTGGTGGTGAAGGTCTGGCCGTTGCGGGTGTACTCGACGTCGACGGTCTCGCCGGGCTTGTGCGTCCAGATCTTGCTGACCAGGGCCGGGCCGTTCTCGATCGGGCTGCCGCCGAGCTTGGTGATGACGTCGCCGGGCTTGAGGCCGGCCTTGTCGGCGGCGCCGCCGGGGGTGACGGCCGGGGTGCCCTGGATGTCGCGGGTCTGGATCTGCGCGCCGTCGCCCTTGTAGTCGTCGTTGCGGAGCACGTCGAGCTTGGCGTAGACCGGCTTGCCGGTCTTGATCAGGGTCTCGGCGACCCACTTGGCCTGGTTGATCGGGATGGCGAAGCCCAGGCCGATGCTGCCGGCCCGGCCGGTGCTGGAGGTGTTGGACTGGATCGCGGAGTTGATGCCCATCACCGCGCCGCTGGAGTCCAGCAGCGGTCCGCCGGAGTTGCCGGGGTTGATGGAGGCGTCGGTCTGCAGGGCGTTCATGTACGAGGACTGGGCGCCGGTCTCGTCGCCGGAGGCGACCGGGCGGTCCTTGGCGCTGATGATGCCGGTGGTGACGGTGGACTCCAGGCCGTACGGGGCACCGATGGCGATGGTGGAGTCGCCGACGTTGACCTTGTCGGAGTCGGCCAGCGGAAGGGGCGTCAGCTTGCCCTTCGGCGGGCTGTCGAGCTTGACCACGGCGACGTCGTAGCCCTCGGCGCGGCCGAGCACGGAGGCGCCGTAGGAGGTGCCGTCGGCGAACTTGACGGTCAGTTTGCCGCCGTTGGAGGCGGGGGCGACGACGTGGTTGTTGGTGAGGATGTGGCCCTCGGTGTCGAAGACGAAGCCGGTGCCGGTGCCGGACTCGCCGTTGCCCTGCGCCTTGATGGTGACGACGCTGGGCAGCGCCTTCTGCGCGATGCCGGCGACGGAGCCGGGCGCGGGCTCGTTCTTCCCCGGGCTGTTGGCCTGGACGGTGGTGCTCCTGTGGTCGTCCGAGGCGGAGACGCTGCTGCCGTTGCGGTCGCCGACGGCGACGCCGACCGCGCCGCCGGCCACACCGGCGACCAGGGCGACGGCCGCGACCAGGGCGATCAGGCCGCCGCGCTTCTTGCGCGGGCCGGCGGGCTCGGGGCTGCCGGGGTACTCGGCCGGGTAGCCGAGCGGGCCGCCGGGGTAGCCCGGGCCGCCGGGGGTGCCGGCGCCGCCGGAGGTGGCGTCGTGCACGCCCCAGCCGCCGAGCGGCTGGCCGGCGCCGAACGGGTGGTGCGGGCCGGGCGCACCGGGGGCGGGCGGGGCGCCGTACGGGTCGTGCGGAGCGGCGGCGACCGGGGCGGCCGGCATGGGGACGCCGGCGGCCGGGGTGGCGTACGGGTTGCCGGCCGGAGCGGGCGGCAGGACCGGCGGCGGGGCGTCGAGGTACCCGGTGCCGGCAGGGGCGGGAGCCGGGGCCGCGGGAGCCGCGGCCGGGGCCGCGGGAGCGGCCGGAGCCGGGGCGGCCGGGGCGGCGGGCTCGGGAGCGCTCACCTTGCTGAACGCCAGCGTCGGGTTGGACCGGCCCTCGGCCGGGGTCGCGGCCGGAGCCGGGGCACCCGCCGCGGCCTCGGTCAGCGGGTAGTCGGCCTCGGGCGCCGCTGCGGGGACGGGACGGTCGGACGCGGACTGCGCCGGACCGTCAGGAGCGGGACCCACCACCCCCTGGCCGCCGGAGGGCTGCTCCCCCTGCGGCCCGGTGGACCCAACCTCGCGCTCGGTGCTCACGGACGACCTCCATAGCTGACAGGACCAACCACCATAGTTTTTCGCACACTCGATTCGATTGCCGTAAGGACCCTTCTGAAGAACTCATAAGAATCCTTAGCCCGGTCCAACAGCACCCCCTGCGAAGCTCCCGCGGCGCCCTTCTCGGGGCCCCTCCACCGGGCCTGCGCCGGACCCCGACCCGGGCCTGCGCCGGGCCTCGACCCGGCCCTCCGCCGGACCCCCGCGACGTCCCGCGATGCGGACCGCCGGGCGGCTGGCCTTGGCGTTCACCTCCGCGCCGGTTAGCCTGTCGCTCCAAACTGACACGCGGGAGCTTGGACCCACCAGGCTGAGAGTGCGCCGGTCGACCGTACGCCACGGGATCCGTGGACGGATCGTCGAGGGGGCGCTGACCGCCGGAACCTGTCCGGGTAATGCCGGCGTAGGGAGTATCGGCCATGCCGTCTGCTTCGCCATCCTCTTCTTCGGGCGCGCCCGCGTCCAAGGATTTCTCCGAGTCGTCCGCGACCGTTCACTCCGACGCCGCCGCGGCCGCGCCCGGTTCCCCGGCCACCGCCGTCCTGGACCGGCCGGAGCGGGACGGACGGGTCGAGGCGCCGCTCGTCCTGGACACCGAACCGCCGCGCACCCTGCGGTTCCGGGACCACTTCGCGCTCTGGATGAACCTCGGCGTCAGCCTGATCGGCTTCACCACCGCCGCCACCGTGCTGGGCGCGCCGGGCACCGAGCTGTCGCTGGCCGCCGCGATCACCGCGATCGTGGCCGGCACCGCGGTCGGCACCGCGATGCTCGGCGTGGCCGCGCTGATCGGGGCGCGCACCGGCGCGCCGGCGATGGCGAACCTGCGCGGGCTGTTCGGCACCCGGCTCTCGTACGTCCCGACCGTGCTGAACATCGTCCAGTGCCTCGGCTGGGGCGTGTACGAGCTGCTGGTCATCGCGATGGGCGCGCAGACCGTCGCGCACACCGAGGGCTACCGCTGGGTGTTCGTCGTGCTGGCGGGTGCGGTGACCACCGCGCTGACCATCTGGCCGCTGGGCGCGATCGCGGTGCTGCGCCGCTTCGTCGCCGCGGCGGTCGCGGTCGCGATGGTGTACTTCACCGTCCAGCTGGGCCGCCACGGCGTGCCGGACCCGGGCGCGGGCAACTGGCACGGCTTCCTGAAGGCCACCGACGCGATGATCGCCGTCTCGATCTCCTTCGTGCCGCTGGCCGCCGACTACACCCGGCACTCGCGCACCCCGCGCGCCGCGTTCTGGGGCAGCTTCTCCGGCTACACGCTCGCCCAGGTGTGGTGCTACGTGCTCGGCCTGTTCGCGCTGCTGCAGGCGGACGGCGACGCCGCGAAGATCTTCGACTCGTTCCTGGGCGTCTCGGCCGGCTGGCTGTTCCTGCTGGTCCTGGTGCTGCGCGAGACCGACCAGTCCTTCGCCAACGTGTACTCGACCGCGATGTCGGTCCACAACCTGCTGCCGAAGGTGGACCGGCGGGTGCTGACCGGCGGGACCGGCCTGCTGATCACCGTGCTGGCGCTGCAGATCACCGAGTTCACCGACTCCTACTACGCCTTCCTGGGCCTGATCGGCTCGGTCTTCGTGCCGATGTTCGCGGTGCTGGCGGTGGACTACTTCCTCGGCGCCGGGCGGCGCGGCTGGAACCTCGCCGACGACGCGCCCTCCCGCTGGCTGATGCTGCTGCCGTGGGCGCTCGGCTTCGCGGTCTACCAGCTGATCGCGCCGACCGCGATCGCCGGCTGGTGGACGGACTTCTGGACGGGGGCCCAGGAGGCGCTGCACTTCACCCCGCAGGAGTGGACCTCGGCCTCGCTCCTCGGCTTCCTGGTGCCCGCCCTGGCCACCTGGGCGCTCACCCCGCTGACCCGGCGGCGGCCGGCCGCCGCCTGACCGGACCGGACCGGAACCACCGGGCGGGAACCACCGGACCGGAGGAACCGAACCGGAGGAACCGGACGAACGAGCGAAGGCGGCCCCGCAGGTTGGGGCCGCCTTCGCTTCGGTGTCACCTCCGCCGCCTATCGTGGACGCGTGACCAGCCCTGACCTCTCCCCGGCGGCGGCGCGCACCGCGCCGTCCGTCCAGGTGATCGCCCACCGCGGTTCCTCGCACGCCCTGCCGGAGCACACGCTCGCGGCCTACCGCCGCGCGCTCGAGGAGGGCGCGGACGCGCTGGAGTGCGACGTCCGGGTGACCGCCGACGGGCAGCTGGTCTGCGTCCACGACCGCCGGATCGGCCGGGTCTCGGACGGCCGCGGCACCGTCTCGGCGATGACGCTGGCGCAGCTGGAGGCGCACGACTTCGGCGCCTGGAAGACCGGGGTGCCGAGCGCGGACCCGGAGCTGCGCGGCGTCCTGCGGCTGGAGAGCCTGCTGGAGCTGGCCGTGGACTGCGGGCGGCCGGTGGACCTGGCGATCGAGACCAAGCACCCGGTCCGCTTCCGGGGGCGGGTCGAGACCGAGCTGCTGCGGATGCTCGAACGGTTCGGGATCGGCGGTGCCGCGCCGGTCGGCGAGCCCCGTGCGGACGACCGTCCGAAGGCCCGGATCATGAGCTTCTCCTCGCTGGCCCTGACCCGGGTGGCCGCCGCCGCGCCGGAGTACCCGCGGGTCTTCCTGTTCGAGCGGATGCTGCCGCTGCAGGGCCGGCTGCGCCCGGGCGCGACGCTGCCGGGCGGGGCCCGGATCGCCGGGCCGGGGATCGACCTGGTGCGGGCCAGGCCCCGCCTGGTGACGCGGCTGCGCGAGCTGGGCCACCAGGTGCACGTCTGGACCGTGGACGAGCCGGCCGACGTGGAGCTGTGCCTGGAGCTGGGGGTGTCGGCGATCATCACCAACCGCCCGGCGGAGGTGCTGGCCCAGCTCGGCCGGTGAACGGCGGACGATCTCCCGGTCGACCGCCGCACCCGATCGCCGTCGCCGACCGGCCGCACCCGATCGCCGTCGCCGACCATCGCCGCTTATCGCCGTCGCCGCTCGGTCCGATGATCGTTCCACTGATCGTTTTGGTAGGGGCTCAAACCTTCCGCGTTCGTTTTGTGCCGGAGATTATCCGTTTTCACGACGGAGGGTGAGCGCCGAATCACCTGTCGCGCACCGTGGGTCGCGGGGCTTGAAATGTCCCCGCGGGATCGTCGCGCGGTCGTTTCCGACGCATTACCAAGGGGCATCCATCCCTCGGCATACGCTGAAGGAGGTCCGGGGGTGGCGTTGATGGTGGCGCGTGAAGTGCCTACTTCATCGACCATGGCAGTGCCGCACGGCCCAGCGAGTGTCGGGGTCGCACGGCGCCGACTGCGTCGAGATCTGGGTGACCGGGAGATACCGGAACCGGTCATCGATGATGCTGTTCTGATCCTTTCCGAACTGTTGAGCAATGCGTGTCGCTATGCCCGGCCGCTCGGTCCGCTGCCGGTGCTCGGGCGCAGTGCCCGCGCCGAGGTCGTGGACCAGGTGCTGGTCGGCGTCCCCTCGCGGAGCGCCGAGGCCAGACCCGCGGCCCGGCACGAGGACGGCGAGCCCGACGGCGGCGTCCTGGTCCGCTGGCAGATGCACGCGGACGGGGTCCTCACCCTGGAGGTGACCGACGGCGGGGCGCAGACCCGGCCGTCCCCGGCCAGCCCGTCGCTGACCTCGCGCGGCGGCCGCGGGCTGGGCATCGTCGACCAGCTGGCCAGCGACTGGGGCGTGCGCGACGCGCCCGGCGAGGTGACGGTGTGGGCGGCGCTGCCCGCCCGGGCCCGGCACGCCCGGCGCACCGGCGGTGATGCCCGCAGCGCCTGATCCCACCGGCCCTGGCCCGGCCCCGCCCCGATCGTCAGTAGGCTGCCCGGAGCACAACACAACCGTCCCCGGGAGAGCCGCACCATGGGCAAGAAGGCCGCCAAGAAGGCGCCGCAGCGCAGCCAGTCCACCACCGCCGTCACGGGTGAGATCCCCGTGGTCGGGGCCCGCGAGAACTGCCCGTGCGGTTCGGGCCGCCGCTACAAGGCGTGCCACGGCCGGGAGGCCTCGCACGCCGTGCAGGAGCTGGTGCACCGCCCGTTCGAGGGCCTGCCGGGCGAGGCCGACTGGGTGGCGCTGCGTGAGCTGGTGCCCGCCGCGACCGCGCCGCTGACGCTGGCCGCCGGGGTGGCCGAGACCGCCAACGGTGACGTCCCGTCGGTGACGCTGGCCACCGTGCTGCCGCTGGCCTGGCCGGCGCTGCGCCGCCAGGACGGGTCGATCCTGCTCGGCCTGCAGACCCAGTCCTCCTCCGGCGACCTGAGCCGCGACCTGGCGGACGCGCTGGAGCTGGCGCTGGCCACCGAGCCGGGTACGCCCGTCCCGGCCCGCCGGACCGTCCCGGGCGGACGCCGGCTGCAGGACCTGCTGGACGCCGACGCCGGCTTCGAGCCCACCGTGCACACCGGCTTCGAGTTCTGGCTGGAGGACGCCGAGACCGCCACCGGCGAGGTGGCCGCCTCGCTGGAGCGCGCCAACGCCTCGGCGATCCCGACCGAGAAGCTGGTCGGCGTCGACGCGGCGTACTGGTGCGGCACCCCGGACAAGAACCACCTGCGCTGGGTGATGACCGTCCCGGAGGAGCAACTGCTGGACGCGCTGGCCCGGCTGACCGCCGCCGACAAGTCCTCGCTCGGCCCGGACACCCGCCTGGTCGGCTCGTTCCGCGCGCACGGCCTGACCGTCCCGGTCTGGGACCTCCCGCTCGCCATGACGGCGGCCGACTGCGAGAAGCCGGCCGCCGAGTTCGCCGAGCGGCTCGCCGCGACGCTGGCCGACAGCACGCCGCTGACCGCCGAGGAGCGGCGCGCCCGCGCGAACCTGGTGAACCGTCAGGTCACCTTGAACTAAAGGGGACCGGATCCGGGTGATACGCGTCACATTGTCCGCCGGAAGGGCAATTTCCGGGCCCTGAAGGCCTCTTGGAAATTGGCGTGGACGCCGATCCTTGTTACTGTCTAAAGAGTCCGGTCGCTGGTGCATCCCCCGTCGCCAGCGGCCGGATCTTTTGTTTTCCGGACGACCGGCCGGATCAGCCCGGCCCGGCCGCCGGATCGACCGTCGGACCGGTCACCGGATCGGCCGCCCGCGACAGCGGGATCGCCGCCGGTCGCACCGGTCGGTCCGTACCCGATCAGTACGCCGAGCGACCGCTGTCCAGCCGGACCGTCGCCTCGACCAACTCGCCCAGCAGCGGCCCGACCTGAGGCAGCCACACGCCGCCGTCGGCCGCCGGGCGGGGCGCGAGCACCCAGCGCACCCGGCCGCCCGTCCCGCCGCCGGGCGGCAGCGACAGGAAGCCGCCGGCGCCGTGGTAGCGCAACGACCCTGGCACCCAAGGGAGTTGGGCGAGCATGTCGCCGAGCGCCTCCAGCGAGTAGGGGGCCACCAGGATCGCGTAGCGGCCGGGCAGCGCCAGCACCGGGCCGAGCGGCAGCCGCAACGCGCCGAGGTAGGCGAGCGCCCGGGCGCCGGCCGCCGCGGGCAGGCTGACCGCCGAGACGGTCCGGCCGGTCGCGGCCAGCACCGGCGCGTCCGGGCTCTGCCGCTCCCACCACCACCGCACCATCCGGGCGTCCGTGGTGGCCGCCAGCAGCGGCGGGTCGTGCGGGTGCGCGCCCGGGATGGGGCAGTCCGGATCGCCGCAGGAACAGCCACCGCCGAGGAGGAGCGTGCCGGGCACGACGGGCCAGCGATGGTCGACGGCGGCGGCCAGGGCCGCGGCCAGCCGGGCGGAACGGGCCGCCGAACGGCCGCTCCTCGGATCCTCACGCATGGCGCTCGTTCCTTTCCGTGACCGCTCGGTTCGCTCCGGGCCCACCGGCCGGCGTCGGGGTGCGTCGCACCGGCCCGGATTCAGGGGGGCGGGCATGGCGGCGACGGGCGGCCTGGCAGGGGCGGAGCACGGTGTGGAGCACGACCTGAGAAGGACCGCGGAACAGAACAGCCCTTGGAACGAGAATCCCGCATGCGACCGGATGGACGCCGCCCGGGCGCGATTGGTTCCACCGTACGAGTGAGTGACTTCCGGCCGACCCGGTCCACGGGCGGCCGAAGCATACGATCCGGACGGCCACCGGAGCCGTCCTCACGGTTCTGCCCGTTCTCCGGCCGCTCCATGCCCTCCGCCCGACCGGCGCGCGCACGAACGAAACGCGCCGCCCGAGCGGGTTGCGGAGGCCGTGGAACCGGCCACCGGCGCTGTCACGGATCTGGACATGCCCCGAATGGCCTGTGTAGAAGTGGTGGCATTGCTGACGATCAATGACGAGTAGTAGCGAATCAAGGCGAAACGCGCCCTTGGCCGTCCTCGCACGATCGGCCGTACCTGGGGGTTCCGCATGACACGTACCACCGCGTCAGGAGTGGCGGCATGACCGAGTCCCACGCACCGTCGACGTCCCCCGAGCCGGGCGAGCCCTGCGGCGCCAGCGTGCTGTCGCTGCTCGACCATCCGGGCTTCCCCGGCCCCGCCGACGAGCGCACCGCGCCCCCGTCCGGCGTGCAGGACCGTTTGGCCGGACGGCTGTCCGATTTCACCAGCCTGCACGAGCACACCGAGCTGCTCGCCCGCGCGCGCGGCCTGGAGGCCACCCTGGAGGCCGTCCTGGCCTCCGGCACCGCGCTGCTCGGCGCCCGCCGCGCCCTGCTGGTCACCGCGCTCCCCGGCGGCGGGCCCAGCCAGCCGTTCGGCCACGGCCTGGACCGCGCCAGCCTCGGCTCGCTGGAGACCGTGCCGACCGACCAGAGCCTGGTCGCCCGGCTGCTGCGCGAACACGACCGGCCCGACCGCCTGCACTCCCGCGACCTCGCCGAGGACCCCGCGATCGGCCCCCGGCTGCGCGAGCTCGCCGCCCACCTCGGCCTCGGCGGCTGCTACGGCCTGCCGCTCGCCACCGAGGAGGACGGCCCGCTGGCCGCCGCCCTCTGGTTCTACGACGAGCCCGCCGAGCCCACCGAGCGCCAGCGCGAGCTGGCCGGCCGGTACTGCGAGGTGGCCGCGCCGCTGCTGGCCAAGCAGCTGGACGCGGAGAAGGTCCGGCGCACCACCGAGGCGCTGCGCCGCGGCCTGCTGCCCGACCGCCTCCCGCAGCCCGCCGGCCTCCGGCTCGCCGCCCGGCTCGTCCCCGCCGGGCTGGACCACTCCTGCGGCAGCGACTGGTACGACGCCATCCCGCTGCCGGACGGCACCGTGGGGCTGACCGTCGGCAGCGTCTCCGGCGACGGCCCCGGCGCCGGACCGGGCTCGGCGCCCGGCGCGGCCGCCGCGATGGGCCGGGTGCGGGCGGCCCTGCGGGCGTACGCGGTGCTGGAGGGCGAGGACCCGGTCTCCGTCCTCGGGGACCTGGAACTGCTGCTCAAGACCACCGAGCCGACCCGCAGCGCGACCGCCGTCTACGCCTGGGTGGAGCCGGAGGACCGCCGGGTCACCCTGGCCGGCGCCGGACACTGCCCGCCGGTGCTGGTCACCCGGTACGGCGCCGAGTTCGTGGAGACCTCGCTCTCCGCCCCGCTCGGCATGCTCTCCTGCTGGGAGGCGCCGGGCGTCGAGCTGACCGCCGAGCGCGGCGACACCCTGCTGCTCTACACCGAGGGCCTGGCCCGCCGCTGCGGCCCGACCCTGCACGCCGGGCAGGCCAACCTGCGCCGGGCCGCCGCCGACGCCCCGCGGGACGTGCGGATCGACCCCGACCGGCTCTGCGCCCACCTGCTGGCCGTCTGCCCGGACCCGCACGCCGGGCCCGCCACCGACGACCTGATGCTGCTGGCGGCCCGCTTCGACTGAGACCTCCCCGCGGGGCCGCCCACGACCCCGAACGGCTGAGCGGCCGGGCGTCCGTACCATGGACGCACGGCCGCCCCCGCGTGTCGCGATCCGACGGGTCCAGGGCGGCACCACTCGCAAGGAGGCGACGTACGTGACCGAGGACCGCACCCCGGCGGTGGCCGAGAACCCCGAGGCCGCCGGCGGCGACGAGCAGCCGCAGCAGTTCAAGGGCCGCAAGAACGGCCTGTACTCGGAGGTCTCCGACGAGCTGGCCGCCTCGATGAAGTCCGGCTGGGCCGACACCGAGCTGCACGGCCTCGCCCCGGTCGCCCAGGCCCCGTACGCCGCCGAGCGCCGCGCCAAGCTCTCCGCCGCCTACCCCGGCGAGCGCCTGGTCGTCCCGGCCGGCACCCTCAAGGTCCGCGCCAACGACACCGACTACAGCTTCCGCGCCGCCAGCGAGTACGTGCACCTCACCGGCGACCAGACCGAGGACGCGGTGCTGGTCGCCGAGCCCACCGGCGAGAGCGGCCACGCGTTCGGCCTGTACCTGCTGCCCCGCTCCAACCGCGAGAACGGCGAGTTCTGGCTGGACGGCTACGGCGAGCTCTGGGTCGGCCGCCGGCACAGCCTCGCCGAGCAGGAGCAGCTGCTCGGCCTGCCGGTCCGCGACGTCCGCAAGGCCGCCGACGAGCTCGCCGAGCGGGCCAAGGACGGCACCGTCCCGACCCGCATCGTGCGCGGCTACGACGCCGGCCTGGAGGCCGCGCTCGCCGACGTGCTGGACGCCGACAAGGACGCCGAGTTCCGGGAGTTCCTGAGCGGGCTGCGGCTGGTCAAGGACGAGTGGGAGATCGGCGAGCTGCGCGCCGCCTGCGCCGCCACCGTCAACGGCTTCACCGACGTGGTCCGCGAGCTGGGCCAGGCCGTCGCCACCTCCGAGCGCTGGATCGAGGGCACCTTCTGGCGCCGCGCCCGGGTCGAGGGCAACGACGTCGGCTACGGCTCCATCTGCGCCGCCGGCCCGCACGCCACCACCCTGCACTGGGTCCGCAACGACGGCGAGGTCCGCCCCGGCGAGCTGCTGCTGCTGGACGCCGGCGTCGAGACGCACACCCTGTACACCGCCGACGTCACCCGCACCCTGCCGATCGACGGCCGGTTCAACGAGCTCCAGCGCAAGATCTACCAGGCGGTGTACGACGCCCAGGAGGCCGGCATCGCGGCGGTCAAGCCCGGCGCCCGGTTCCGCGACTTCCACGACGCCTCGCAGCGCGTGCTCGCCGAGCGCCTGCTCGCCTGGGGCCTGCTGGACGCCTCGGTGTACGACGTCGAGAAGGTCCTGGAGCTGGGCCTGCAGCGCCGCTGGACGCTGCACGGCACCGGCCACATGCTCGGCCTGGACGTCCACGACTGCGCCCACTCCCGCACCCAGGAGCACGTCGACGCGCTGCTGGTGCCCGGCATGGTGCTCACCGTCGAGCCCGGCCTGTACTTCCAGCAGGACGACCTGACGGTGCCGGAGGAGTACCGCGGCATCGGCGTCCGGATCGAGGACGACATCCTGGTCACCGCCGACGGCAACGAGAACCTCTCGGCCGGCCTCCCGCGCCGCGCCGAGGACGTCGAGGCCTGGATGGCCTCGCTCGCCTGAGCCGACGGGTACACGAGAGGGCCCGCCCCCCGCGGGGAGCGGGCCCTCGTGCGTCCTACTTGGCGACCACGCGCACCGGGATGGTGCGCTCACCGACGATGACGATCGGCGCGTCCTGGGGCACCACCGCCGCGCTCGCGGTCACCGGCATCACCCCGGCACCGTCCTGGGCGGTCAGCTTCATCCGGTACTTCACCGTGGCGTTCTGTCCCGGAGCGAGCGCCAGGGCCCGGTCGGTCTCGCCCTTCGCGGGCCTGTCGGCCGTCGCGAGGTCCAGCGGCATCCAGGCGCCGCCGACCAACCGCTCGATCGTCCCCTTGACGACCGGCGCCCCCGCGTACGGCTCGGCGTACACCCGGGGCACGATCGCGGCGTAGTTGGTCTGGCTGGTGTTCCGGTAGGTGACCGAGAACTCCACCGCGCTGCCGTCGTTCGGGACCGACTGCCCGGCGCCCAGACCTTCCACGCCGACGCCGATGTCGTTCTGGTTCGGCCGCGCCACCGGCGCCTGGCGGCCGCCGAGGTCCATGGTGTCCAGGATCGACACCAGGCCCGCCTGGTACTCGGGCTTGAGACCGTTCGCGGCGATGTACACCTGGTCGGTCCTCAGCCCCCACAGCTGGGCCGTGAAGTCCTCCCCGGGCTTGCAGGTGACCTGCCACTGCGTCTTGGAGATCGCCCGCCCGGCCACGATGTCGCGGGTGCGGACCGGCGCCCCGACCTTCGTGTAGGGCCCGGTGGGGACGTAGGGGTGACCCCACACCGGGCAGTCGGGCTGATGGCTGAAACCGCTGTCCGAGTCCAGGTCGAAGGCCGTGGGCCAGGTCGCGTGATCGGCCTCGTCCGCGGTGTTGTAGACCGCGATCACGATGCCGTAGGGCGCACAGGACTCGGGGGTCCAGCCCGGCTGGGAGCCGGTGGGCGCCCCCGGGCTCAGGACGCACATCTGGGTCTGGCCGGAGGCGGGCGGCACCGCCTTCCACCCCGCCGGGACCTTGAACTTGACGCCGCGGAACGTGTACGGCGTCGCGGGCCCCGCCGGCACCGCGGCGGTCGTGGCGGCCGTCGTGGGCGGGGCACCGGCCGGGATGTCGGCCTCGGCGTCGTCCGGGTCGGCCGACGGCGACGCGGTCGCGGTCGGGCCGGCCGTCGCCGTGGGGGTCGGGGTCTCGGTCGGCGTGGGGGACGGCGTGACCGAGACGGTGGCCGCCGGAGGCGGGGTGTCGTTCCGGTCGGCCACCGTGTCACCGCGGAAGCCGAGCACGCCGAAGGCCATCGCCGCGGCCAGACCGAAGAGCGGCACGGCCGCGAGGTACACCGGCTTCAGCCGGCGCAGCCGCCGGCTCGGCGGGTCGGCCGGGCGCAGGCTGTGCGCGGTGATCTGCGTCGCGCGTGCGTCCATCGCCTCGCGGAGCAGGCGTTCCATCGGGGTTTCGTCCGGCCCGCTTCTGTCGCCCCCGCTCGGGCGGGGAAACTTGTCGGTCATCGAACCTTCTCCAGATGCTTTTCCAAGGCGTCCAATGCCCGGCTGGCGGTGGACTTCACAGCACCCCGGGACAGCCCCAGGGTTTCGGCTATCTGCGCCTCCGACATGTCGGACCAGTAGCGCAGCACCAGGACCTCACGCTGGCGGGACGTCAGTTCCTGCAACGCCACCAGGACCCGCCGGTGCTCGTCGTTCAGCACGGCGTGGTCCTCGGCGGACGGCGCGTCGGCCTCGTGCGGCGGAACGTACTCGCGGGCCGTCTTCCGGCGGCGCAGCATCGAACGGGCCCCGTTGACCACGGAGGTGCGCAGGTACCCGAGCGCGTTGTCCAAGTCCTCCAGCTGCTCGCCGTGCCGCTGGTAGAGCTGGGTGAAGGCCTCCTGGACCACGTCCTCGGCCAGGTCCTGGTGGTCGACCAGGAGGACCGCCATCCGCACCAGGCTCAGCCGGTGCGCGTGGTAGAGGTCGGTCAGGGTGGGCCGCTCCTCCTCGGCGGACTGGCCGCGCCCCCCGCGCAGCAGCCGGAAGCCCGAACGACGCTTGGCCGCCTCCTGCTCCGGTCGCGGCGCGGCCGTCGGCTCGACGGCCTCCCGGGCGCCGAAGAGGAGGACGGCCAGCCCCAGCGGGGAGAATCCACGGGCCCTCCCGGGTCCCGCGATCGGCCCGATGGCCATGGACATGAGGTTCTGCTTTCCCCCGGGACGGCACCCGGCACTTGCCGGACCGTCAGGACACTGTGATCAAGGCTGCGATCTGCGGGCATCCTGCCAGTACCGGTGTCCCGGCGCCGCCCCGCCCCCGTACTGATGGACGTGTGGCGGGGCCCGGGGTTGCAGGGGGGTCCGCGGAAAATCCGAACTGGCCGGAACGGCTACACTCGCCGCCATCCCGCCACCCCTGAGCGAGAGGTCCGCGATGGCCGAGCAGCAGACGTCCGACCGGCAGTCGTCCCCCCGGCAGGGCGCCGGCCCGGTGACCGTCGCGATCGGCCGGCGGCCGGAG
This sequence comes from Kitasatospora sp. NPDC127111, assembly GCF_042677465.1. Taxonomy (NCBI): domain Bacteria; kingdom Bacillati; phylum Actinomycetota; class Actinomycetes; order Kitasatosporales; family Streptomycetaceae; genus Kitasatospora; species Kitasatospora sp. NPDC127111. The sequence goes on along the minus strand of NZ_JBHXTG010000046.1, from coordinate 51,662 downwards.
CCGGTGCACGACGTCGCGGTCTACGCCTTCGACGGCATGACGCCGTTCGAACTCGGCGTCGTGGTCGAGGTGTTCGGGCTGGCCAGGCCGGAGCTGAGCGGGCTGCTGGCGGCCCCCTGGTACGGGCTGAAGGTCTGCGCCGACCGTCCGGGCACCGCGCTGCAGGCGGTCGGCGGCTTCTCCCTGACCGCCCATCACGGCCTGGACGACCTGGCCGCCGCCGACACCGTGGTGATCCCCGGCGTGCCGAACGCCTTCAGCGGCGAGGTCTCCCCCGGTCTGGTCGCCGCGCTGCGCACGGCGCACGAACGCGGCGCCCGGATCGTCTCGATCTGCTCGGGCGCCTTCGCGCTGGCCGCGGCCGGCCTGCTGGACGGCCGCGAGGCCACCACGCACTGGCGGTACGCCGAACTGCTCCAGCGGCGCCACCCGTCGGTGCGGGTCAACCCGGACGTGCTCTACGTGGACAGCGGCGACGTGCTGACCAGCGCGGGCAGCGCCGCCGGGATCGACCTCTGCCTGCACCTGGTCCGCCGGGACCACGGCGCCAGGGTGGCCAACAACGTCGCCCGCCGCTTCGTGGTGCCGCCGCACCGGGACGGCGGGCAGGCCCAGTTCATCGAGGCCGCGATCCGGCCGGTCGAGGAGGAGGACGACGGCATCGCCCGGTCCATGCGGTGGGCGATGGACCACCTCTCCTCGCCGCTGACCATCTCCCTGCTGGCCCGCGCCGCCCGGATGTCCGACCGCTCGTACCTGCGCCACTTCACCGCCCGCAACGGCACCAGCCCGATGCGCTGGGTCGTCACCCAGCGCATCGCGGCCAGCCTGCCGCTGCTGGAGGCCCCCGAGGGCTCGGTGGAGGAGATCGCCACCGCCGTCGGCTTCGAGAGCGCCGCGACCTTCCGGCACCACTTCGGCCGCGTGATGCGGACCTCCCCCACCGCCTACCGCCGCGGCTTCGGCCGCGGGGCGGCGTAGCGGGGCCGGTTCCCGGGGTGCGGTGTCACGCCTGCTCGCCGGTGCGGAAGGCCGCGTTGGCGAGCATGGCGTCGTGCAGCCACCGGGCCAGGCCGGGGGCGAGCCGCTCGTAGACCTCGGTGAACCGCGGGTCGGCGACGTACATCCCCGCGATGCCGCGGTGGATCTCGAAGGTGCAGTCGTAGAAGTTCTCGCAGATGTGCTGCCGGTGCACCTCGGCGAGGTCCATGGCCGGGCCGCCGTCGGCGGGCTCGCCGGCGGTGAAGGCCTCGACCAGGCGGGCGTTGAGCGCGTCGGTCTCGGCCTTGATCCGCTGCCAGTCCGCCTTGCCGTACTCGGCGGTGCGGCGCTGGGACTGCGCCCAGGCCTCGGTGTCGCCCCAGCGCTGTTCGGCCTCGGCCTCCCACTCCTCGCGGTAGGACTCACCGAAGAGCTCGAACTTCTCCTCCGGGGTCAGCTGGATACCCATCTTCTTTGCCTCCATGGCGTGTTCGACGGCCGCGGCCAGTTCCTGGAGGTGGGCGATGCGCTCGGTCAGCAGCCGGTGCTGCCGCCGCAGGTGCTCGCGCGGGCTGACCGAGTGGTCGTCCAGGATGGCCGCGATCTCTTCCAGGGGGAACCCGAGTTCGCGGTAGAACAGGATCTGCTGCAGCCGGTCGAGGTCGGTGTCCTGGTACCGGCGGTAGCCGGCCGGGGTGCGGCCCCCGGGGGACAGCAGTCCGATCTCGTCGTAGTGGTGCAGGGTCCGGACGGTGATGCCGGCGACCCTCGCCACCTCGCCGACCGAGTAGCCGTCGCTCATGCGGGTTCTCCCTTCGTGCTGACCTCGACCCTCCCGCCTCCCGTTGCGTGAGGGTCAAGCCGGATTCCGCCCTCCGTCGGACCGGGCCCAGTCTCACCGGTCCCGGGCGCCCCCGGGGCCGTCAGCACCGTGCGAGTCTCCGAGCGGACGGCCCCGGACGGGCCCCGGGTTGGACGAAGCCGACTATTGCCGCACCCGGACGGCGGCCAGGACCATGGCGCCATGACCACCGTCTCTCCGCACCTGGTACGACGGCTGGCCGCGGAGGCGGTCGGCACGACGGCGCTCGCCGCCGTGGTGGTCGGCTCGGGCATCCAGGCCGCCGCGCTCAGCCCGGACGGCGGGATCCGGTTCCTCGCCAACGTCGGCGCCTCGGCGCTCGCCCTGACCGTACTGATCGAACTGCTCGGCCCGGTCTCCGGCGGGCACTTCAACCCGCTGGTGACGGCGGGCGCCTGGTGGGCCGGCCGGCGCGACGGCAGCGGGCCGGCGCTGCGCGAGCTGGCCTGGTACGCCGCCGCGCAGACGGCCGGCGCGGTGACCGGGACGGGCCTGGCCAACGTGATGTTCGGGCGGCCGTTCGCCGAGCCGTCCGGGCACGGGCGGGACGGCACCGCGCTCTGGCTCGGCGAGGCGGTGGCCACCGGGACGCTGCTGCTGCTGGTGGCCGGGCTGGTCCGCAGCGGGCGCGGCAGGCTGGTGCCGGCGGCGGTCGGCCTCTGGGTCGGCGCGGCCTGCTGGGCCACCTCCTCGGGCGGGTTCGCCAACCCGGCGGTCACCCTCGGGCGGGCGCTGACCGACAGCTACACCGGGATCGCGCCCGGCTCGGTGCCCGGTTTCGTGCTCGCCCAACTGGCCGGGGCGGCGGTCGGCGTGACCCTCGCGGCGGTGCTGTTCGGCCGGTCCCGGGCGGCCCGGACCACCGCGGTGCCGGGCGACGCCCGCGACCTGGTCGCGGGCTGACGGACACCGGGATCCGTCAGCGCCTCACGGCGCCGCCCCCACCAGCGTCCGCTCGCGCCGCCGGGCCGCCCGGCCGCCGGCCGCCCCGCCGTCCTCGCCGCCCCCGCCGCGCGGACGGCGGGCCCGCCGGGTCGGCCAGAGCAGCACGTACCCGGCCGAGACCACGACGAAGGCGAGCCGGACCAGGCCGCGGGCCGGGTCCGACGGGATCAGCAGCGTGCCCCCGTACAGCGCGGCCAGCGCGATCCAGCTCCACCACGGCACCAGCCGCTTCTGCCCGACCGCGTCCCAGAGCAGGGTGCCGAGCAGGATCGAGGCGGTGTAGTAGGTGTAGACGCTGGGGTCGAGCAGGATCCGGGCGTCCGCCCCCAGCAGGACGACGCCCGGCCAGCGGCCGCGCCGGACCGCGATGCAGCCCAGCGCCAGGCCCAGCGCGAACTGGGTGGGCCGGTCCCACCACGGGGTGGCCGGGTCGGTCACCCCGAACCAGCGCAGTGCCGAGGCCGGCTGGTTGGGGATGGTGAACTTGGCCGCGGCCACCGTGTCCAGGTTCCCCAGGTAGAACGGCAGCCAGGCGACGGCCACCAGCCCGGCGAACCAGAGGGCGGTGCGCAGCCAGGCCGGCCGGGGCAGCGCGAGGATCAGCGGGGCGAAGGCCAGCGCCCAGGGCTTGGAGTCCACCGCCAGGGCGAGGTGGACGCCGACCTGGGTGGCCTTGCCGCGGCTGAGCGCGTGCGCGGCGAGGGTGGTGAAGAAGAGCGCCAGCACGTCGTCCAGGTGCGCGAAGCGCACCGAGACCTCCACCCACATCGGGATGAACGCCAGGCCGGCGATCAGCAGGCGCTGCTGGAGCCGGCGGTGGTTGGTGCCGGTGCCGAGGTAGTACCAGGCGGCGGTGCGGCCGACCAGGACGAGCATCACCAGGCCGAGCCCGGACATCGCCGCCTCCGCGAGCACCTGGCCGGTGTGCGCGGGGAACGGGTCGAAGAGGCGGGCCACGGCCAGGCTGACCGGGCCGATCTGCAGCTCGGGGTGGTGCGCGTAGAGCGAGAGCCCGCCGTCGGGCTGGCCGCTGAAGAGCAGTTCCTCGCCCTGGCGCAGGTAGTGCCAGGAGAAGCCCCCGCTGGGCTCGACCAGCAGGAACCAGAGCGCCGTCCAGGCGACCAGCAGGACGTGGTGTCTGCGGAGCGGGAGACCGGCGATCCGCCCGGTGGCGGCCTCGTAGTCGGTCGTGGCCCGCGCCGAACGTGCTCCCCGCACCCCTTCGCACCTCTCGTGCCGTTCCGCCCCCTCCGGCCGGTCATCTTATGTGACCTGGCGGCGAGGGAAACGCCCCTCGGGTGTCCGGCGGACGGACATCCGAGGGGCGTTTCCCGGGGCTCGGCCCGGTGGCGCCGCTCAGCCCTGCTGGGCGGTCTTGCGGCGGCGGAGCACCACGAGGGTGCCGGCGCCGGCCGCGAGGACGGCGCCGCCGGCGATCGCGATGGCGGTGGTGTTGTCACCGCCACCGGTCTGGGCCAGCGCCTTGTCCGCGTTGTCGGCGGCGGTCTTGGCCTTGGTGACGCCGGCCGGGGTGAGCTTCGGCGCGGTCACGGCCGGGACCGCCACCGGGAAGTCGATCGGCTGCTGGGCGTCGCCGCTGCTCGCGGTCGGGGCCGGGGCGGAGCCGGTGGCGGACGCGCTCGGCGCGGTGGTGGCCGTCGCGGACGGCGAGGCCGTGCCCGTGGCGGTCGGCGACGCGGTGGTGGTCGGCGTGCCGGTCGCGGTCGGCGACGCGGTGGTGGTCGGCGTGGCGGTGGCCGTCGCGGTCGGCGAGGCCGTGGCGGTCGGCGAGGCGGTCCCGGTCGGCGAGTTGGTGGCCGTCGGGGTCGGCTTGGCGGTGGTCGGCTTCGCCGTGGTGGGCTTGGCGGTGGTGGGCTTGGCGGTGGGGCTCGGCTTGCCGCCGCCGGCCTTGATGGTGAAGCCGGCGCCGCGGATGCCGTCGCAGCTGAAGCGACCCTCGCCGACGGGCTCGTGGGTCTTGTCGTCGAGCTGGGCGGAGAACACGACCGGCACCACGCCGGCCTTGCCGAGCGGGGCGTCCTGGGTGAAGGAGACCCGGACCTTGATGGCCAGGTTCTTGCCCTGGTTGACGACCTGCAGGGCGTCGTCGGAGACGTTCCCGTCCCCCGTCACGGCGCCGAGCAGGGTGAGCACCGCGTCGTCGTCCTCGTCGCCGCCGCCGGGGGCGACCGAGCCGGGCAGCCACTGGCCGCCGGGCAGCTGGTACTCGACCTTGAGGTCCTTCGCCTCCAGGCTGCCCTCGCGGTTCTTGAACTTGAGCAGCGGGATCAGGACGAAGTCGTGCTTGGCCGAGTTGTCGATCTTGAAGGTGAACTCGCGGGCCTCGCCGCCCGCGACGAAGGTGTCCGGCACCCCGTGCACCGACAGGTCGAGGCTCTGGTGCGACGCCTTGTCGGCCTGCGGCGCGGCCGCGGACGGGGAACCGGTGGTACCGACGGCCATGGCTCCCTGGGCACCGGTCAGCACCAGGGAGGACGCGAGCGCGGCGGCGCCGGCGAAGGCAAGACTGCGACGGATGGTCATGGACAAGGAAGACCTCACGAGAGTGTCCGGGCACAGCCCGGGAGCGCGGCAGGGCAGGGCTGTCCGAACAGCTCTCCCCCCGCGAAGCTGAAAGTCCGACGGAGACTACCGAAGGACCGGGCCGGGCCGGAAGGCGGGTACCACGCTTCGGGCACCACCCGGGCCGCGGGCTGTCCGATTGACCCAACTCCGTCATGCGGTAAGGCTTTCGCGCTCGACCGCCGGGTGGCCACCGACTGACGGGGACACGCCGGAAGCCGCCCGCGGCGACCGGCCGTCAGATGCTGCGGTGAACGTCAGCCGGAGAAGAACGACGTGGCGGCGACCAGGGCCTGATCGTCCTTCAGCACCTCCCCCGGGCGGGTGCCGTTGCCGAGCAGCGCACCGCCCCAGCGCATGCCCAGGTAGTCGGCGCAGAGCCGCAGGGTGCCGATCAGCGGATCGGCCTTCTCCGGCTCGGTGGCGAGGGCGGTGACGGCCCAGATCGTCCCGCCGGCCATCCGGGCGCGGAAGTCCGCGCCGGGCAGCCGCATCCAGGCCGACCAGTGGTCGAGGTAGAGCTTGGCGCTGGTCGGCAGCGAGTACCAGTACAGCGGTGCGACGAAGACCAGGTCGGTCGCGGCGAGGGTGGCGTCCAGCAGGGTGCGCTCGTGCCCGACGGGCTCCGGGAACCCGCCGTCCACGGCGTGCCGGCGGTCCTCGAAGGGCGGCAGCGGGTGCTCGCTCAGCCGCAGCCAGCGCTGCTCGGCACCGGCCGGCAGGCTCGCCCCGGCGGCCAGCCGGGCGAGCCGTTCGGAGTTGCCGTCGGCCCGCGAGCTCGCGTTCAGGAAGAGGAAGCGGCGCGGCGCCGCGGCACCGGTCTGCGGTTCGGACATCGGGACCCCCGTGGCACGGTCGTCGGAAGGAGTTCGAGCCTACGACTCGGCCGGCGAGCCGGGCCCGGGCGGTCCCGGCTCAGGCGCAGGCCCGCCGGCGCAGCGGCGAGACGCGGGCCTGGTCCGCCTCCAGCTCGGCGATCACCCGGTGGCGCAGCAGCTCGTACTGGGCTTGGAGCCGACCGGGGCGCTGCGGGCGGGCGACCGGCCGGCCCGGGCCGACCAGCTCGTCCGGGCCGAACTGCTCGCGGGTGAGGTCGATCTCGACGCCGGTGGCGAACCGGTTCCACCAGTGCAGGTCCGTCCGGACGCCGCCGACGTGCACCTCGCCCATCATCAGCTCGCCGCCCAGCAGGTCGTGCAGCACCATCGCCGTCACCCCGCACTGGCCGCGGGCGGGATTGTCGGGACGCCAGTGGGCCAGGTCCTCGGGCGCACAGGTGTCGACACCCCAGGAGGAGCGGATCGCACGTTCGATGTCGTTGAGGGTCCACGCCGTCATACCGGGAAGCCTGCCACGCGGCACCGACAGTGGCAGCCCGCTTTTCAGTCGGCCACCCCCTGTTCTGCGCCGACCTTCTCGATCTTCACCCGTACGAGGAGTTCGCCCGGCACCCCGTTGCGGGCCCCGTACCGCTCGGCGCGGTCCTCGCCCATGTAGCGGGCCGCGATCCGGGTGGCCCAGGCGCGCACCTCGGCGAGGTCCTCGCTGAGCGTGGCGGTGCCCTGCACCAGGACGTAGGCGAACGGCGGCCGCTCGTCGTCCACGCAGAGCATCACCCGGCCGTCCCGGGCGAGGGTGCGGCCCTTGACGGTGTCGGCGCCGGTGTTGAAGACGATGTCGTCGCCGTCCAGCAGGAACCAGACGGGCTTGACGTGCGGGCGGCCGTCGGCCCGGGTGGTGGCGATCTTGGCGGTACGGGTGCCGGCGGAGAGGAAGGCCCGCCACTCGGCCTCGGTCATGTGTGCCATGCGCCCATCCTGGCCGCTCCGGTCCGGGGGCGCAGCCGGTTACACGGCCGCTTGCGCGGCCGATCGCGCGGCGGACGGCGCACCGGTTCCGCGCCGCTTCCGCCGTTCCGCACCCGGGCGGGCCGCGCCCCGGAGGCGGCGCCCGGGAGGCCGGTGCGCCGCCCGGCGGGCTCGGTGACTACTTGGCGAGCTCCGCGACACCGGCCTGGGCGAACTGCTCGTCGAGGTCGCCGCTGGGCGCGCCCGCGACGCCGATCCCCGCGACCGGGGCGCCCTTGGCCTGGACCGGGGCGCCGCCGGCCAGGAACAGCGTGCCGGGGATGTCCTTCAGGTTCGGCACCTGGGCGAGGCGCTTGGCCAGCTCGGAGGTCGGCGCGTTCCAGGAGACGGCCGTGAACGCCTTGCGCTCGGCGGACGCCGGCGACTGCGGGCCGGCCCCGTCGCCCTTGAGCAGCACCCGGGTGACGCCGTCGCGGTCCACCACGGCGACCGAGACGTGCTGGCCGGCCTTGGTGGCCGCGTCCAGGGTGGCCTGGGCGGCCCTGGTGGCGGCCTCGATGGTCAGGCCGGTGGTCTGGGCCAGGTTCTTGTTCTGGGTGTCGGCCCTCACCGCGGTGGCGGCGGCGGCCGGGGTCTCCGAGGTGTCGGCGCTGGCCGAGACGGCGCCGACGGTGGCGGCGGCCAGCGCCGCGGCGACGACGGTACCGGTCAGCACCCGGGTGCGCACGGAGATCTTCTTCATGGTCCAGCTCCTCGTCGGATCGGTCGGGGCCACGGCCGGGACCGGGGGGACCGGGTCGGGCTCGGCGGCTTCGGTGTCGATCCTCCGGCCGCCCGCCCCCGCGGCACATCGACGGTCCGGCGGCCGCTCGCGCGCATGATGGAGGACGGCCGGGTCAACCGATCGGCTGATGCGCGCCACTGCCGGACGGGTCACCATCGAGGGATCGGCGCAGGTCAGTGCCGATCCGGCGGCCGAGGTCGGCGCGGCGAGAGGAGCGAGGACGTGGAACAGCCCCACCCGGGCGCCGCGCCCGCACCCGCCCCGACCGGCGCACCCTCCCCGGCCGGCGGCACCCCCTCCCCGGCCACCGGCACCCCCTCCCCGGCCGGCGAGCCGGACGCGGGCCGGCTGGTCGTCCTGCTCGACTCCGCCTTCCTGCTGCTGCTCGCCACCTCGCTCAGCCGCTACCTCTCCCACCACCCCGGCAGCCCCCGGATCCCCTGGGTGATCGGCCTCAGCCTCGCCCTGGCCGTCGCCCAGCCGGCCGGCTCCTGGCTGGCCCACCGCCGCCCGCCCGCGCCGGGGCGGCGCCGCCGGCTCTGGCCGCTGGCCCTGGTGGTCACGCTCTGGGTGGTGCTGGTGCTGCTGGCCCCCAGCTTCGCCTGGTGCGCCGTCCCGCTCGTCTACACGGCGCTGCGCACGCTGCCGGCCCGGGCGGCGATCCCGCTGGTGGCGGCGCTCACGCTGCTGGTGGTGGTCGGCGAGGTCCGGCTGCCGGGCGGGGTGGACGCCAACCTGATCCTGCTGCCGCCCGCCGTGGCGGCGCTGGCCACCGCCGTCTTCCTGCACATGGAGCGGCAGGCCGAGCGGCAGCGCGCGCTGATCGCCGACCTGCGCCGCACCCGGCGCGAACTGGCCGCCACCGAGCGGCGGGAGGGCACCCTGGCCGAGCGCGAGCGGCTCGCGATGGAGATCCACGACACCCTGGCGCAGGGGCTGTCCAGCCAGCAGATGCTGCTCCAGGCCGCCGACCGCACCTGGGACGCCGACCCGGCGACGGCCCGCGCCCACGTCCGCACCGCCGCCGAAGTGGCGGCCCGCAACCTGGCCGAGGCCCGCCGCTTCGTCCACGACCTGGCGCCGGCCGAACTCGCCGACGGCCGCACCCTCGACCAGGCGCTGCGCTCGCTCGCCGAGCGGGAGTCCGCCGAGAGCGGCCTGCCGGTCCGGTTCCACCTGGACGGCACCGCGGTTCCGCTGCCCGCCGCCGCCCAGTCCGCGCTGCTGCGGATCGCCCAGGGCGCGCTGGCCAACGTACGGGAGCACGCGGGCGCCTCGGCGGCCGCGCTGACCCTCTCCTTCCTCGGCGACCAGGCCGTCCTGGACATCGCCGACGACGGCCGGGGCTTCCGCGTCGACGGGCCCGGCACGGCGGGCGCGGCCGGCCCCGGCGGCGGGCGCGGCCACGGCCTGCCGGCGATGCGGGCCCGGTTGCGCCAGCTCGGTGGCACCCTGACGGTCGAGAGCACTCCCGGCGAGGGCACCGTCGTGTCCGCCGCGATCCCGTTGGAGCCCCGATGAATCCCGCTTCCTCCGCTGCCCCGCCGGTCCGGCTGCTGGTCTGCGACGACCACGCCGTCGTCCGGGCCGGCCTGCTGGCACTGCTGGCCAGCGCCGGGGACATCGAGGTGGTGGGCGAGGCGAGCAGCGGGGAGGAGGCGGTCGCGCTGGCCGCCCGGCTCGCGCCGCAGGTCGTCCTGATGGACCTCCAGCTCGGCGAGGGCATCGACGGGGTGGAGGCCACCCGCCGGATCACCGCCGCGCCGGGCGCCCCGCACGTCCTGGTGCTCACCACCTACGACACCGACGCCGACATCACCCGGGCGATCGGCGCGGGCGCCACCGGCTACCTGCTGAAGGCCGAGCGGCCGGAGGAGCTGTTCGCCGCGGTGCACGCGGCGGCGCTCGGCCGCACGGTGCTCTCACCGCCGGTCGCCTCCCGGGTGATGGCCCAGATGCGGGCCCCGCTCCCGCAGTTGACCGAGCGCGAGCAGGAGATCCTGGCCCAGCTGGCGCAGGGGCTGGGCAACCGGGAGATCGCCCGGGCGCTGTTCATCAGCGAGGCGACGGTGAAGACCCACCTGGGCCGGATCTACGACAAGTTGGGCGTGGACACCCGGGCCGGGGCGGTGGCGGTGGCCAAGGAGCGCCGGCTGCTGCGCTGACCGCCCGGCGGGGCCCGCGGGTCCGCGGCCGAAGCCGCCGCGTCGGCCATCGCGTCGGCCGCCGAGCGTACACTGCACCGAGTAGTGCAACCCACGCCGAAGGAGCGAGCGCCGATGACCGCAGGGACCCGAGGGACCTCAGCGACCTCCGGAGCGCCCGCCCCGGCCGCCGGCTCGCGCCGGATGCCGGAGAAGCGGCAGGCCATCACCCGCGCGGCGGCCGCGGTGTTCGGTCGCGAGGGCTACACCCGCGCCAGCGTGGACGCGATCGCCGCCGAGGCCGGCGTGTCCAAGCGCACCGTCTACAACCACTTCGGGGACAAGGAGAAGCTGTTCCTCTCCGTCGCGCTGGAGACCGCCGACGAGCTGACCGAGATCATCGCCGCGCTGGCCGACCGGCACCTGCACAAGATCGTCGACCTGGAGGCCGACCTCACCGCCTTCGCCCTGGACCGCGCCCGGGCCGTGCTCACCGCGGGCGACCACTTCGCGCTCGGCCGGACGATCCGCGCCGAGGCCGGCAACATCCCGCGCGACGTCCTGAACGCCTGGCTGGACGCGGGCCCGCTCGCCTCCCAGCGCGACCTGGCCGCGCACTTCGGCCGCCTCGCCGACCAGGGACTGCTGCACCTGGACGACGCGACGCTGGCCGCCACCCAGTTCACCCTGCTGACCTTCAGCGGCGCCGCCGACGCCAGTTTCTTCGGCGCGATCGAGCTGCCCGAGGCCGAGCTGACGGCCGGCGTCACCGCCGGCGTCCGGGCCTTCCTGCGCCTCTACGGCTGAGCCCGCCCCGCCCCGGCACGAGGGCCGGTCCCACCCGGGGCCGGCCCTCGCCGCACCTCCGGCCCGCCCGGGCCGACCCGGTCCCATGGATTGCACTACACGGTGTAGTTGCAGTCATGACCTGCACCGTGTAGTTTACTTTCTCGTCAGCGCCCCACCGGCCACTCCGAAAGGACCTCCCCGCCATGCCCGCCATCACCGTCGACGCCGCCCGCATCCCCTACCGCATCGTCGGCGACGGCCCCGAGACCCTCCTCCTCGTCCACGGCACCGGCCCCGGCTCCGGCATGTGGGACCACCTGCTGGACGCCCTCACCGACCGCTACACCGTGCTGCTCCCCGAGCTGTCCGGCAGCGAGACCGCCGAGGACGACGGCGGCGAGCTGACCGTCGACACCCTCGCCGCCCAGGTCAACGCCGTCATCGAGGACGCCGGCCGCGGCCCCGTCCACCTGGTCGGCTTCTCGCTCGGCGCCGTCGTCGCCACCGCCGCCGCGGCCCGCCGCCCCGAGCAGGTGCGCCGCCTGGTCGCCGCCGCGGGCTGGATCAACGCGGACGACGAGTACCTGCGCACCATGATGACCGTCTGGCTCGCCCTGGCCGGCGACCCGGCCGCCTTCGGCCGCTACGCCACCCTCACCGCGTTCAGCCGCGGCTTCCTCAACCGGATCGGCCGCGAGGCCGTCGAGGCCAACGCCGCCTTCATGCGGCCGACCCCGGGCACCCTGCGGCACATCGCCCTCGACCTGAGCCTGGACATCACCGCGCTGCTCCCCCGCGTCCAGGCCCCGACGCTGGTGATCGGCTGCGCCCAGGACGCCACCGTCCCGGTGGAGAACGCCCGCCGGCTGCACGCGGCCATCGCCGACAGCGAGTACGCCGAGTTCGACACCGGCCACGTCGTGGTCTTCGAGCAGCCCGAGGCCTTCGTCAAGACCGTCCGCGACTTCCTCGCCACCGCCTGAGCAGCGCCGCCGCCGGGCCGGGCGTGACCCTCGCCACATCCGCCGCCCCGCCCGTCACACTTCCGCCCCGCGATCCGCTCGAAGGGTGTCGCCGGCCGACGCCACCGGGAGCGCACCGCACCCGAACCGGCCACGCCGACGCCAGAACGGCCGATTACCGACCCCCCGGGAACGCGATGTGACAGCACGTCAGTTCACGGGAGGAGGCGGGCCCGGCCCGCACGACCTGTTCCGACCGGCTGACCGATTTCAGGAGTCACACCGTGCGCATACTCTTCACCAGCCCGCCCGCGGCCGGGCACTTCTTCCCGATGATCCCGACCGCCCAGGCCCTGCGGGCCGCCGGGCACGAGATCCTCTTCGCCGGCTCGAAGCCCCTGGAGCAGCTCCTGGCGACCGGCTTCCCGGTCGTCGAGATCGGCGACGGCCGCTCGCTCCGGGAGGCGTTCCAGGAGGCGTTCGGCACCGAGGCGCGCTACGCCCGGCCGGACATGACCCAGGACCAGATCCTCGACATGGCCGCCACGGGCTTCGCCGTCGCCTCCCGCTCCACCGTGGACGGCCTGCTGGCCACCGCCCGCGACTGGGGCGCCGACCTGCTGGTCCACGACGCCTGCCAGCCCTCCGCCGCGCTGGTCGCCGCGAAGCTCGAAATCCCCTCGGTGATCCAGAACTTCGGCGTCTCGTCGGGCCACGACATGATCGCCCGGACGACCCCGCACTTCGCCGACCTCTACGAGGCGCACGGCGTGGCCGGCCCCGCCGCGGCCACCGCGCTGAACATCGTCCCGGCCTCGCTCGGCGGCGACCCGGACGGCCTGCGGATGCGCTACCAGCCCTACAACGGCGGCGGGGTCCTCCCCGCCGACCTGCTCCGCCGCGGTGACCGCCCCCGGGTGGCCGTCACCCTCGGCACCGTGGTCGCCCAGGTGGACGGGGTCGAGGCCATCGCCCGCCTGGTCGACGCGGCCGCCGCGGTCGACGCCGAGTTCCTGATCGCCGTGGGCGACGCCGACCTCGGCACGCTCGGCACCCTGCCGGCCAACGTCCGCCAGCTGCCGTGGGTCCCCCTGGCCGAACTGCTGAGCACCTCCGACGCGGTGGTCCACCACGGCGGCTCCGGCAGCACCCTCACCGCCCTCCAGGCCGGTCTGCCCCAGCTCCTCCTCCCCCAGGGCGCCGACAACTTCGCCGTCGCCGAAGCCCTCACCAAGGCCGGCGCCGCCCTCAGCTCCGCCTCGGCCGAGGTCGACACGCCGCTCCTCACCCGTCTCCTCACCGATCCGTCCCTCCGGGCCGGGGCCGCCCGCCTCCGGGACGAGAACGACGCCCTCCCCACCCCGGCCGCCCTCGTCCCCGCCCTGGAGGCCCTCGTCACCCGCTGACCCCGCCGCCGGCCCCACCGGGATCACCGGTCCCAGCGGGACCGCCGGAACCGCCGGGGCCGCAGGTCGGGCGACCTGCGGCCCCGGCGCGCCCGCCCGGAACAGCACCGCCCGGGCCGCAGCCGCCCGGGCTAGCTGAGGCGGTGTCAGATTGCCGACCCGACTGGAACAAGACCTGTACATGACCGCGTTAGGGTGCGGGCGTGAACCTTCATGTCGTCATTGGACACGGGCCCGCCGGAGCGGCCACCGCACGACTGCTGGCCCAACGGGGCCATCCGGTAAGGGTCGTCACCAGGTCGGGCCGGAGCCCGGAACCCGGGATCGAACACGTCGCGCTGGACGCGACCGACAGCGCGCGGCTGATCGAGGCGACGCGGGGCGCCGCCGCGATCCACAGCTGCGCCGCACCGCCCTACCACCGCTGGGCGGACGAGTGGCCGCCGCTGGCCGCGTCGCTCTGCGCGGCGGCCGAGGCGACCGGCGCCGTCCTGGTCATGCTGGGCAACCTCTACGGCTACGGCCCGGTGTCCGGCCCGATGACCGAGGAGCTGCCGCTCGCGGCCACCGGACCCAAGGGACGGGTCCGCGCCCAGGTCTGGGAGCAGGCCCGCGGCCTGCACGAGCAGGGCCGGATCAAGGCGGTCGAGCTGCGCGCCTCCGACTTCTTCGGGCCCGGCGTGACCGACGGCGGACACCTCGCCGCCCGGGTCGTGCCCCGGCTGCTGCGCGGCAAGCCGGTCTCCGTGCTCGGGGACCCGGACGCCCCGCACAGCTGGACGTACCTGCCCGACGTCGCCGCGGCCCTGGTCGAACTCGCCGGCGAGGAACGGGCCTGGGGCCGGGCCTGGCACGCCCCGACCGCCCCCGCGCTGTCCGCCCGGGAGCTGGTGGGCCGCCTGGCCGCCGAGGCCGGCACCGGTCCGGTCGCCGTCCGCCGGACGCCGCCGGCCCTCCTGGGGGTCGCCGCGCTCTTCTCCCCGCTGATCCGCGAACTGAAGGAGATCCGCTACCAGTTCGACGCGCCGTTCGTCGTCGACTCCGGCGCCTACGAGGCCGCGTTCGCGGTCCGGGCCACCCCGGTCGACGAGCAGGTCGGCGCGACGGTCGCCTGGTGGCGCGAGCGACTGGCCGCCGCCCGATGATTCCCCCGGCGGACGGGCGCGCGGCCGGCACCGCGGCCGCGCGGCGGGACGACGTGGCGATCGTGGGCATGGCCTGCCGGTTCCCGGGCGCGCGCGACCTCAACCAGTACTGGCGGCTGCTCACCGCCCCGCAAGCGCAGTTCTCCACCGTCCCGGACTCGCGGTGGCGCTCCGCCGCCTTCCTCGGCGACGACTTCCGGGACGCCGCCTCGGCGTACACCAACACCATGGCGCTGCTGCCGGACGTCGGCCACTTCGACGCCGCGCACTACGGCATCCCGCCGCGGCGGGCCCGCTCGATGGACCCGCAGCACCGGCTGCTGATCGACCTCGCCCGGGAGGCGCTCCAGGACGCGGGGTGGGAGGCCCGGGGCTTCGACCGCGAGGAGACCTCGGTGATCACCTCGCTCACCGAGAGCGGCTACCGCGACATCAGCGCGATGCGGATCCGGATGCGGCAGCTGGCCGGCGGCGAGTTCGGGGCGCGGGCGACCGACCCCGGGTGGCCGGAGCTGGTCCGCGCCGTCGACGGGCTGCACGGTTCCTCCGTCGCCGGGCTGCTGCTCAACATGGGTCCGAACACCATCAGTTCGGTCTTCGACCTGCACGGCGAGAGCTACGCGCTGGACTCCGCCTGCTCGGGCGGGCTGATGGCGGTGGCCAACGCGGTGTTCGCGCTGCGCTCGGGCCGCTGCCGGATCGCCCTCGCGGGCGGCGCCCAGCTGATGCTGACCCCCGACCTGCTGATCGGGCTGTGCCGGATCGGCGCCGTCTCGCGCAGCGGCCGGTGCCTGCCGTTCGGCGCGCAGGCCGACGGCTTCGTCCTCGGCGAGGGCGCCGGGGTCCTGGTGCTGCGGCCGCTGGCCGACGCGCTGGCCGCCGGCGACCGGGTCTACGCGGTGATCCGCGGCGTCGGCACGGCCAACGACGGGACCGTGCAGGGCGGCCTGCACCCGCAGGCCGGCGGCCAGCTGCGCGCCCTGCGCCGGGCCTACCGCGACGCGGGCGTGGCCCCGGACTCGGTGGACTACCTGGAGGCGCACGGCACCGGGACGACGGTCGGCGACCCGGTCGAGGTGGAGGTGCTGCGCGAACTGCGCGGGGACGGCGGCGCGCCCGCCCACCTCGGCGCGGTGAAGGCGGTGCTCGGGCACTCGCTCAACGCCGCCGGGATCGCCGGGCTGATCAAGACCGTCCTGGCCGTGCACCGGGGCGTGATCCCGCCGCAGCCGGAGTTCGAGCCGGCCGACCGCGCCGGCCTCGCCGCCGCCGGGCTGAGCATCGCGACCTCGCCGATCGGCTGGCCGGAGTCCGGGCGGCCGCGCCGGGCCGGGGTGAGCGCCTTCGGCTTCGGCGGCACCGGCGTGCACCTGGTGGTGGAGGAGTGCGCCGCACCGGCCGCCGTCACGACGCCCGAGGAGCCGCAGCTGCTGCTGCTCGGCGCCCGTGACCGGGCCGGGCTGGCCCGGTACGCCCGCGAGCTGGCGGACACCGTCACCGCCGACCGGCCGTCGCTGGCCGGGGTGGCGGCCACGCTGGCCGACCGCGCTCCGCTCCCGGAGCGGCTGGCCGTGGTCGCGCGGGACGCGGACGACGCCGTCGCCAAGCTGACCGCGGCCGCCGAGGCCGTGGCGGCCGGCCGCACCGACCGACCCGGGCCGGGGTGGCCGGCCGGCACGGCCTTCGGCACGGTGGCCGTCACGGGCGCTGGCGCCGAGCTGCCGGAGGAGGCCGTCCCGGCGCCGGGCACGCTCTCCGGCGAGGCCCGCACGGCCGCGCTGGCCGGGCTCGCGGAGCGCGCCGTCACCGGCCCGGGGGTCCGTTTGGTGATGGACCGAATACCCCCGAGCACCCTGCCGCCGAGCCCGCTCGCCCCGCGCCACCACTGGGTGGTGGCCGAGGACGGGCGCGACCTCGCGGACCGGCCCGAGCCGGCGGACGCGGCCGCGGCCGTACCCGCCGCGGTGGGGGCGGGTACCTCCGGGGGCGCCACGTCCCTCGTCCTCGAAGAGGTCTCGCGCACCGGCGTCTTCCCGCTCGCCGAGCTGAGCGAGCGGATGGCGCTGGTGGCCGACCTCGGCTTCGACTCCCTGATGCTGCAGGAGTTGGAGGTGAACATCGGCAAGCGGGTGCCGGGCTTCCGCAGCGAGGAGCTGTACGAACCCGGCCTCACCGTCGCCGGGCTGGCCGCCCTGGTCGGCCCGCGGCTCACCGGGCCGCCCGGCCCCGGCGGGCCGCTGCCCGGGGAGACGACGACCCCCTGGGCCGCGGGGACCACCAGCGTCGACGACTTCCCCGAGGTCCGGCAGTTCGAGGACCGCCTGGACGCGATCACCGCGAGCGGTGCGGGCTACCCGTACTTCCGGGTGCACCAGGGGAACATCCGCGACACCACGGTGATCGACGGCCGGCCGTACCTCTCCTTCGGCAGCTACAACTACCTGGGCCTCTCCGGCCATCCGGCGGTCGACCGGGCCGTGCACGAGGCGGTGGACCGGTACGGGACGTCCGTCTCGGCCAGCCGGGTGCTCTCCGGCGAACGGGACCTGACCGTCCGGCTGGAGCGGGCGCTCGCCGACTTCCTCGGCGTCCAGGACTGCCTGACCCTGGTGAGCGGCCACGCCACCAACGTCACCGCGATCGGCCACCTGGTCGGCCCGGGGGACCTCGTGGTGCACGACGCGCTCGCCCACGACAGCATCCTGCAGGGCTGCGCGCTGTCCGGCGCGGCGCGGCGCCCGTTCGCCCACAACGACGTCGGCCGGCTGGAACACCTCCTCCGGCTCAACCGCTCCCGGTTCCGCCGGGTGCTGATCGCCGTCGAGGGCGCCTACAGCATGGACGGCGACCTGGCGGACCTGCCCGCCCTGATCGACCTGAAGAAGCGGTACGGCGCCCTGCTGCTGGTCGACGAGGCGCACAGCATCGGCACCGTGGGCGAACGCGGCCGTGGCGTCGGCGAGTTCTTCGACGTCGACCGGGCCGACGTGGACCTCTGGATGGGCACCCTCTCCAAGGCCTTCGCCAGCTGCGGCGGCTACCTGGGCGGCTCGGCCCGGACGGTCCGGTGGCTGCGGCACACCCTGCCGGGCTTCGTCTACAGCGTCGGCCTCACCCCGGCCAACGCGGCCGCGGCGCTGGCCGCCACCGAGCTGATCACCGCCGAGCCCGAGCGGGTGGGGCGGATGCGGCGCAACGCCCGGCTCTTCCTCGACCTGGCCGCCTCGGCCGGGCTGGCGACCGGCACCAGCGCGGACACCCCGATCGTGCCGTGCCTCCTCGGCGACTCGGCGAAGACCCTGCGCGTCGCGGACCGCCTCTTCCGGCGCGGGATCATCGCCGACCCGATCTTCCACCCGGCGGTCGAGGAGGGCCTGTCCCGGCTGCGGTTCTTCGTCACCAGCGAGCACCGCGAGGACGACGTCCGGCGGACCGTGTCGGTCCTGGCCGAGGAGGTGGCGGCCGCCCACCGCTGAGCGCCCGGTTCAGATCAGGGTGCGTTCGATCCGGCTGAGCACGGCGTCCCGTCCGGACGCCCCGGCCGGGGACGCGTCGTGCCGCTCCCCGGGGCCGCCCACCCGCTGGGAGAGCAGGTAGGCGATGATCTCCGCCTCCTGCTCCTGAACGTCGTCGTAGGTCGCGCGCAGGAGCATGTCGCGCACGAGGTCGGGGTCCAGGTTGGGGAAGAGGAGCCGGGCGGTCTCCTCGTCCAGCCAACCCGCCCCGCGGTGGCAGCAGATGATGTGGCCCAGCTCGTGCAAGATGATGTGCTCCTGATGCGTGCTGGTCGTGTTGGCGTCGTAGAAGATGAGGTCTTCGTCGCGTGCGGCGACCCACATGCCGCACGGGTGCGACGCGGGCATCTGCATCGGGATCAGCGTGATCGGGCGTTCCCTGATCTCACCGAGGTAGCGGCAGAGTTCGGCCACGTCGCCGACCTCCGGCAGCCCGAGCTCGGCGATCTTCCGGGCGCCGGCCTTCCGGAGCCGCTTGAGCTGACTGCGCCGGTCCTGGTCCGCCGCCGACGCCCTCCGGCCGGCCCTCACTCCTGGTCCGAGGGATCCGTGACGGGTGGCAGGCCCTGCAGCTGCCGGTACTGGTCCATGATGGCCGTGATGGCCTGGAGGTTCTCCTTCTTCATCCCGGCCGCCCGCATCGCGACGGCGCGGACCCCCGCCTGCCGCAGCGCCTCGATGGCGGCGACCTGGCTGAGCACCGACTCGGCGACCTGGTCGTCGAAGAAGTACGCGACCGACACCCCGAAGAAGCGCGCCAGCGCGGCCAGGAGGTCCGGTGAGGGGTTGGAGCGCTTGCCCGTCCGAAGCTGCGACAGATAGACGGCCCCGACCTTGAGTTCGGGGTTGACCCGCTTCAGCTCCTCCGCCACCTCGGCGTTGGTCCAGTGCTTCCCCTTGGGACGCACCGTTCTGAAGAGGTCGTCCAGACGCACCGCCAGCATCGGCCGGTCGTCAGTCTCGGACATCGCGATTCTCCCCCCGTTCACCTCCCCGGCATTGCCCTCAGCTATCCGTCAGTTTCGCAGATTAGCTGCTAGTTGACAATCGACCGCGGTTCCGCCAACGTGGACCCCGCAGATAGCTGCCAGTTAACTTCGCTTACGGGGGTAGCCGAGTTGGCTGCAGCCATGTCGCCCCGGTCCGACCCTCGGGGGACGGGCCGGACCGGGGACGACAGCGCTCCAGGCCGCGCGCGCGGACGGGAGCGGGCCGATCCACGGGGGAAACGCGGGGAGGCCAGGGGGGAATCGGGGGAACGGCGGACCCAAGGGGGAGATGGGGAGGCCGGGGGCCCGTGGGGAAATCGGGGGCACGGGGAAAAGCGGGGGGAACGAGTGAACCCGCCCGGTCTGACGGGGGTTCAGACCGGGCGGGAGCTCTCAACTCGCGGTGCGGATCCGGCTGTAGGCCGATGCCACCTTGGTGAGCCACGCCACTTCCGCGGTGAAGCTGACGGTGTCGCGGTCCTCGAAGTCACCGGCGTCCCCGTTGTCGTCGGGCACGGTGCCGGTGCTCTTCGCCCGCAGCGCCTGCCGGATCCGGGCCGCCTCGGCGAACGCCTGCCGGGACTCCTCGTTCGTCCCCCGGTACACCTCGTCCGCACCGCCGGCGCGGTCGATGTAGGGCCGCAGGTCCCGCCACCCGTCCCGGATCTCCACCACCCGCCGGTGCAGGCGGTAGTTGAGGTCCGAGACCGAGGAGCCCGGCGGCTCCAGCGCGATGTCCGGGGAGGACTCGTAGAGGTCCCGCCAGAGCGGGTAGAGCGCCCGGTAGGACCGGTAACTGCGCGCCCAGTCCAGCAGCCTGGTGGCCGACGCCCCCCAGGAGGAGATCGTCAGGCCCAGCGAGAGGGTGACGATGCCCAGCGCGCTGAAGACGTTGGACGCGAGCTGCCAGGCCCCGATGTCGATCCCGGCCGCGGCGGTGAGGATGTTCACCGTCCGGGCCGTGCAGTAGAGGAAGAGGATCACGGCGGCGACCGAGAGCGTCTGCAGCGCCTGCCGCACCGAGACGTTGTCGGTCATCCGGGCGTACGGACCGCACTGGCGGAAGATGGTGACGCACGGCACCGCCTGGGAGACGATGAACGCCAGGAGGTAGGTGAGCACCAGCGGTTGGCCGCTGCCGGTGTTGAAGTCCGTCGCCGGCCGGCCGGTGCCGTCGGCGACGAGGAAGAGCACGACCAGCAGCGCGTCGAGCGCGATCCCGGTGATCACCCAGTACCGGGTCTTCCGGGCCGCCTCCTCCGCGACCGTCGCCGCCCAGCCCAGCAGGATGATCTGCGCGCAGACGCAGAAGGCCACCGCCGACAGGTGCATCAGCAGGATCGCGAGGTTGCCGACGCCGAGGAGGCTGTCGGCCCCCATGGCGACGGCACCCATCGTGAAGGTGAGGCACTGGAACAGCAGGGTGACGACCAGCATGCGGTACGCGCTGTCCCGCCGGCTGCGCCGGACCTGGCTCAGCCGGTAGACGAGGGCGGCGTACGACGAGAGCGCCGCGATGACGAAGCAGAGGGTTCTGGTGGTGTTCACGGCCTGGATTCCCCGCCGACGCCGCACCCGCGGCGGACGGTCTAGTCGTTGTCGGTACCGAGCGGGACGTCGAGGCCGATGCCCTCGGCCGCCACCGCGATGGCGTAGTCGAAGAACGCGGCCTCGTCCCGGACGCTGTCGTGGGTCCGGCTGAAGACCTGGAACACCAGGAGCCCGATCAGGTTGCTCCACAGCACGATGCCGCGCTCGATGATGTCCGCGAACGGGGCCTCGGGCACACCGCCGAAGACCTGGACGGCCTCCGGCAGCAGCAACGACGTCCCGGACACCACCCGCCGCGGCGGGGCGAGCTCGCCGGCCTCCAGCGCCGAACGCACGATGCCCGCCATCACCCCGGGCGTGCGCGAGGCGGCCGGCACGGTGTCCTGCGGGGCGTGGTACCCCGGCACGGGCGAACCGTAGATCAGCGTGAACTCACCGGGGTTGGCGAAGGACCACGCCCGCAGCGCCCGGGTGACCGCGAGCAGCCGCGCCCCCGCCGACGCACCGGCCTCCCGGGCGGCCTGGTCGGCCCGCTCCATCGCGGCGCCGGACTCGTTGTAGGCGTCGATCACCAGCGCGGTCAGCAGGTCGTCCCGGTCCGGGAAGACGGCCGCCACCTCGGCGACGGCGAGCCCGGCCTCACCGGCCACGGCATCGAGGGACAGTCCTCCGGCCCCCAGCTTCACGAGCAGTTGGCGCGCGGCGGCCTTGACGACCACCGCCGGCGTGTCCTGGTCGGCGGCGCTTGCTCCGGAAACATCCATGGGCCAAACCGTACCGGTCGGTTGCTACGACGATAAGACCCGTCACCCACCGTGTTCCACGCAGCCGCTGTGATCCCGGCCACCCACCCCCGGCGCCTGCCCGAACCGCCCCGAGCCGCCCCCGGGGCCCGTCCGGACACGACACCACGGGGACCCGCGCGCCGATCGCCCCGGCGGCGCCCCGGTCCGGGATCCGCCCCGTGCCCTCAGGCGCTTCGGCCCGCCGGACCGGCGACTTCGAGGGCGACGAGCCGGTTGGCGAGCGCGCGGGCCGGACCGGTGAGGCCCACCAGGATCTCCCGGGCGTACGGGCTCCGCGGGCGGTGGGCGAGCTCCTGGACGGCGCTCCAGGCCTCGGCGATGCCGGCCAGCCGGTCCTGGATGTGGCGGATGGTGTCGTGCCGCCGGGCGAGGTACTGCTCGGCACGCTGGTGGGCGCGGCGCCAGTCGGTGTCGCCGCGCTCGGCGGACCGGGCGAAGGTGGACTCGTCGCCGTCGGCGAGGAGGATGGCGTCGATCTCCTCGACCCGCTTGCGGAGGTGCTCCTCCTCGCACCGGGCGTCGAGCGCCGCGATGGCGTCGGTGAGCGTGAGCCGGCCGTCGATGACCTGTTCGGCGAGGTCGGGCGCGTGCTGGCGCAGCCGCGCGTGCTGGGCGAGCAGGGCCTTGGTGTCCGCCCTGCGTCTGCGGGCGGTCCGGTGGGCGGTGCCGAGGGCGAGCGTGCCGGCCCGGACGTGTTCGGCGAGGTCGGGAGCCTGTTCCAGCACGGTGGTGGCGATGGACAGCCGGGTGAGGCTGATGCCGTGGGAGGCGGTGTCGGCGGGCACGGGGCGCGGCGAGAGCGAGCGCACCATCGCGGTGATCATGGCGCGCTGGCCCTGCGAGATGTCCCGGCGGTGGCGGTTGGCGGACATCACCAGGCAGACCGGATCGTCGCCCTGATAGGTGGTGAAGCTGGGCTCGACGTCGGCCAGTTCGCACGCGGCGAGCCGGCTGCGGCCGTCCAGGAGAACGCCGTCCGGGTCGAGGACGACGGGCTCGCGCAGGCCGTTGGCCTCGATGTCTTCGGCGAGGCCGAGGATCTCGTCGTCGCTGAGCATCGGGAACAGGGCGGTGACGGGGTGGACCTTCAGGACGGGCTCCTAGATCGGGGGTGGCGCGGGCGCACGGGGAGTGCGTTCCCGGGGCAGGCTGCCTTGGGGCAGAAGACGCCGCACCCGTGCCTCTGGTTCACCCCCGGCCCCGTCGACCCCGGAGCCGGCCGCCGGCGAGCGGCCGGCTCCACCCGGCTCAGCCGCCGAACTGATCACGAACCCGGCCCGACGGGGCCCAAATTGGTCCAGACAACGCGAAAGCCGCAGGTCGCTGACCTGCGGCTTTCTCAATGGAGCGGGCGACGAGAATCGAACTCGCGCTCTAAGCTTGGGAAGCTCATGTTCTACCATTAAACTACGCCCGCCTGATGAGCCGTCAGAGACCGCTCGATCACCTTCACTGTACCCCATCCGTGACGCCGGTTGCACGGGTGGCGGGAGCCCGTGGCGGAGCCGGGTGGGAGGGGGTCGGGGGGCGTACTGTTTGGACCGGGCGGGAGTGCTCCGACGGGCGGGGCCGGGGCGGCGAGCCAAGGTGTGGAATGTCCGGAAGATCCCCTAATGTGACGCTGTCCCGCGGCTCGGTCCGCGGGACGCGATGAGTACGGGTGAGTACTGGGTTAGGGATGGGAAGGGGATCGATGGAGCAGCGCGCCGTCGTTCGTTGTGCCGAGGGGCACCTGTTCAGCACCACCACGTTCCCGATGCAGAACCTCGGACCCGGCCGGCTGGGGCCCGGCCGGCTGATCCGCTGTCCGCAGTGCGGACGGCTGCGGAGCTCGGTGCTGGCCGACGTGCGGGAGCTGTCCGCGCCGCAACTGGCCCGGGCGATGCGGCTGGAGGCCGCGGAGTTCCTGGCCTGACGGGACAGGAGTGACGGAGGCGGCCCCGGGCGATTCGTCCGGGGCCGCGTCGTGCACGTAACCTCGAAGCGTGCTGCTCTCTGACAAGGACATCCGGACCGAGATCGACCTGGGCCGGGTCGTGATCGACCCGTTCGACCCGGCGATGATCCAGCCGTCGAGTATCGACGTGCGCCTCGACCGCTTCTTCCGCGTGTTCGAGAACCACCGCTACCCCCACATCGACCCCTCCGAGGAACAGCCGGACCTGACCCGGCTGGTCGAGCCGGAGGGCGACGACGCCTTCATCCTGCACCCGGGCGAGTTCGTCCTCGCCTCGACCTACGAGGTCATCACGCTGCCCGAGGACGTCGCCTCCCGGCTGGAGGGCAAGTCCAGCCTGGGCCGGCTCGGCCTGCTGACGCACTCCACGGCCGGCTTCATCGACCCCGGCTTCAGCGGCCACGTCACGCTGGAGCTGTCGAACGTCGCGACGCTGCCGATCAAGCTGTACCCGGGCATGAAGATCGGGCAGCTCTGCCTGTTCCGGCTCTCCTCGCCGTCCGAGCACCCGTACGGCTCGGAGCGCTACGGCTCGCGCTACCAGGGCCAGCGCGGCCCGACGCCGTCCCGCTCGTACCTGAACTTCCACCGCACCCAGGTCTGAGCGCGCCCCCCGCGCCCCCCGGCGCCGGCGCACACGGCCCCGGCCGGCATCACGGCTCCGGCCCGCACCAGGGCCCCGGCGCACGACACAGCAGAGCGCACGCACGACGGGCGGCCGCCCCTCACCCCGAGGGGCGGCCGCCCGCGGCGTTCCCCGGGCTCGTCAGGCCCGCTTGGGGCGGGTGACGGCGACCAGCTCGCTGCCGTCCTCGGAGAGGCGCAGCTCGGTGCGGAGCTCGGCCAGCTCGCCGAGGTGGTGCAGGTGGGTGCCGCCGCAGAAGATCTGCGCCGCGCCCTCGGGCAGCTCGCAGTGCCACTGGCGGCGGGCGGTCAGCTCGGGGCCGGGGACGTCGATCCGGACCGGGGCGTCGGCGGCGACCCAGGCGGCCAGCCGCCGGTTGACCGCCTCGGTGAGCGCCGGGAGGGCGTCGGCGAGGGCCGGGAACTCCTCGGTGGCGTCCACCGTGAAGCCCTTCTTCTTGAGCGACTTGCCGAGCCGGTAGGTGTCGGTGCTGGCCTCGGTGTCCATCACCGAGCTCGCCATGGCGAGGCTGTCGAAGTCCGGGTGGCCGAAGGCGTCGGCGCGGCCCGGGTCCTTGCGCCAGCGCGGGGCGAGCGCCTCGTTGAGGGCGAGGGCGAGCAGGTGGCAGCCGCTGTGCGAGGCGGACAGGGCGGCCCGGCGCTCGGCGTTGACGGTGAGGGTGGCGGTCCGGCCGACGACGTCGCCCGGGTCGGTGTCGAGGACGTGCAGGACCAGCCAGGACCACTCCTCGTCACCGCGCCGGACCGGGATGTCGGCGCCCACCAGCAGGTCGCCGCCGTCCGGGCCGAGGGCGCCGGTGAGGCAGTCGACCACGGCGAGCTCGCGGCCGTCCACGGTGAGGGTGCCGAGGTCGGCCGGCTGGTCGGGCCAGGTGTGGTCGAGCGGGTGGAACGGGGTCGCCTCGGTGACGACGGCGACCCGGCCGCCGTCCAGGTGCTGCACCGCGATCACGGTCGACTCGCCGGTCACCGCCCCGGCCGGGAAGCTGACGTGGGTGGTAGGGAGGGTCATGCCTGGCTCCGTGCGGGTGAGGGTGGTGGAAGCGGAACGGGCCCCGCAGGCGGGGCCCGTCGTCCATTCTCCCCCGGGCCGGCGCGGCCCGGGCCGGGGGTTTCGCCGCCCGGCTCAGCCCAGCGTCGGCAGCTTGATCAGCACCAGCAGGGCGAGCAGCTGCAGCGCGGCCGCACCGGCCGCCTTGCCCCAGGGCAGGTCGTGCAGCCGGCGGACCATCGTGGTCAGCAGCACGGCGCAGAGCACCCAGGTGGCCCAGCCGACGGCCTGGACCACGACGTTGTCGGAGGGCAGCACCAGGGCCAGCAGCAGCCGGGGCGCGTCGGTGGTCCAGCCGATCAGCACGGCGAGGCCGACCGTCGACCGCCACGGGCCGTCCCCGCCGAACTGGCGGGCCAGCGCGTACGTGACCGCGCCGAGCGTGGCGCCGGCCAGGGTGAAGCAGAGCGCGGCGGCGAGGATGGCCGTGAGGGCGACGCCGAAGGTCGACTTGAAGACGTCGTCCCGGGTCAGGCCGATGCCGAGGACGGCCAGCGCGCCGTACAGCAGCGAGACGGTGAGCGCGGGCAGCCAGACCTGGTGGTCCCGGGTGCGGTCGAAGGTCGCGGCCGGGCTGCGGAAGAGGCCGGTCAGCAGCTCGCGCCAGCCCGGGCGCGGGCCGGAGACGTGCGGAGCGGACTGACCGCCGGCCCGGTACACGGCGACATTGTCCTGGCCGTAGCCCTGCTCCTGGGGGTACCCCTGGTCCGGGCCGTAGCCCCCGCCGTACGCCGGCGCGTCGCCGTACGCGGGCCCGTAGCCCTGCGGGCCGTGGCCCCCGCCGTGGGCCGCGTCCGGGTACGGCTGCCCGTACTCCCCCGGGTGGCCCTGGCCCTGGTAGGGGTACGGCTCCCCCGCGTACGGGTCCGCGCCGGTCGGGAACGCCCGGGTGTGGCCGGGCTGGTCCGCGGCGTACGGATCGGGCCCGCCGGCGTACCCGCCGTCGGCGCCGGCGCCCCCGGGCGCCGCCTGGTGCGGGGCGGTGAAGTACTCCGGCCCGTCCGTCTGCCCGTAGCCCCCGGGCGCCCCCGCCGAGGGCGGCGGAGCCGACCACCCGCCACGGGGGTCGGCTCCCTGACCGCTGTCGTATCGATTACCAGCCACGTTCCGAAGGTACCCGTCCGGCTGACTCCGCGTCGGCCGCGCACCGAGCCGGGGCCGGTTTGCAGCCAGCCTGTGACGGCGCCGGCCCAGGGGAGGGCGGCCCTACCGCTGCGCGGAGACCTTGGGGCCGTGCACCGCGGCGGCGGCCGTGGCACCGGCCGGGCAGCCGCCCGGGCCGGCCGAGGTGCGGACGGCGCCGACCGGCAGCAGCGTGCCGCAGGCGATCCGGACGCCGCTCGGCAGCTCGTTGTCCGCCTCGACGATCGCGCCGTCGCCGATCACCGCGCCGTCCAGCGACGTCCGGGCGCCGACGGTGGCGTACGCGCCGACGATCGAGTCCTTGACCAGGGTGTCCGGGCCGATCACCGCGCCGGGCAGGATCACGCTGCCCTCGACGATCGCGCCGGGCTCGACCACCGCGCCCTCGGAGAGCACGCTGCCGCAGCTCAGCACCGCGCCCGGGTGGACGGTCGCGCCGGGCAGCAGCAGGGCCTCGCCGGTCGGGCCGGGGACGGCCGGGGAGTCGACCTTGCCGAGCACCAGGTCGGCCGAGCCGCGGACGAAGGCCGCCGGGGTGCCGAGGTCCAGCCAGTACGAGGTGTCCACGACGCCGCGCAGCAGCGCGCCGGTGGCCAGCAGCTCGGGGAAGGTCTCGCGTTCGACGGAGACCTCGCGGCCGGCCGGGATGCGGTCGATCACGGACCGGGTGAAGACGTAGCAGCCGGCGTTGATCTGGTCGGTGACGATCTGCTCGGGCGTCTCCGGCTTCTCCAGGAACTCCAGCACCCGCCCGTCCTCGTCGGTCGGGACGAGGCCGAAGGCGCGCGGGTCCTCGACCCGGGTGAGGTGCAGGGTGACGTCGGCGCCGGCGGCCACGTGGCCGTCGCGCAGGGCGGCGATGTCGACGCCGGAGAGGATGTCGCCGTTGAAGACCAGGACCGGCTCGTCGGGGCCGCAGGTGAGCCCGGAGGCGGCGTTGCGGATGGCGCCGCCGGTGCCGAGCGGCTCGCGCTCGGTCAGGTAGACCAGCTCGATGCCGTACGGGGTGCCGTCCTGGAAGTGGTCCTCGAAGACCTCGGCCAGGTAGGAGGTGGCGAGCACCACGCGGGTGACCCCGGCGGCCGCCGCGCGGGCCAGCTGGTGCGCGATGAACGGGACGCCTGCCACGGGCAGCATGGGCTTGGGGGTGTGGGTGGTCAGCGGACGCAGTCGCGTGCCCTTACCACCGACCAGCATGATCGCCTCGGTCATGGTCTGCGCTGTTCCCCTTGTGGTCTCTGCGGCCCGGCCCGGCGGGCCGATACCTCCGTCGGTGGTCTGGCACCCGGCCCGGTGTGACGGAACGGGTCGACCGGCACACGGCCGGTCAGGCGCCTACTGTATTTCCTTCCAACACGGCCGTTGCCAGGCGGCCGCGCTATCGGCACCACTCCCCCACGACTCGGGTGCCGCCGCTCCCCCCGCCGCGGCACCCCCGTCGCCCCAAAAGCCCGGCCCGGCGGGCGCTTTCGCGTCGCCCACCGGGCCGGGCAGTTGTAGCAGAACTGTCGAACAGCGGATGCTACGCGTCCACCGTCTCCGGCTGGTCCGCCGCGGCCGGCGGCGCCGCCTTGACCGAGTCGAGCAGCAGCTGGGCGACGTCGACCACCTTCAGGTGCTCCTTCGCCGCGCCCTCGTTCTTCTTGCCGTTGACCGAGTCGGAGAGCATGACCAGGCAGAACGGGCAGGCGGTGGAGACGATGTCCGGGTTGAGGGACAGCGCCTCGTCCACGCGCTCGGTGTTGATCCGCTTGCCGATGCGCTCCTCCATCCACATCCGCGCGCCGCCGGCGCCGCAGCAGAAGCCGCGCTCCTTGTGGCGGTGCATCTCCTGCTGGCGCAGACCGGGGACCTTGTCCATGATCTCGCGCGGCGGGCTGTAGACCTTGTTGTGGCGGCCCAGGTAGCAGGGGTCGTGGTAGGTGATCAGGCCCTCGACCGGGTTGACCGGGACGAGCTTGCCCTCGTCGATCAGGTGCTGCAGCAGCTGGGTGTGGTGGATGACCTCGAAGTGGCCGCCCAGCTGCGGGTACTCGTTGGCGATGGTGTTGAAGCAGTGCGGGCAGGTGGCGACGATCCGCTTCTTCGGAGCGTCCTCCAGCGCCGCGTTCAGGGTCTCGACGTTCTGCGCGCCGAGCATCTGGAAGAGGAACTCGTTGCCCAGGCGGCGGGCGGAGTCACCGGTGCAGGACTCCTCCTTGCCGAGGATCGCGAACCGCACGCCGGCGGTGTGCAGCAGCTCAGCGAAGGCCTTGGTGGTCTTCTTGGCGCGGTCCTCCAGGGCGCCGGCGCAGCCGACCCAGTAGAGGTACTCGACCTCGGCGGGGTCGATGTCCTCGCCGATCACCGGCACCTCGATGCCGGTCTCCTTCTTGAGCTCCTTGACCCAGTCGAGGCGGGCCTTGGTGGCCATGCCCCACGGGTTGCCCTTGTTCTCCAGGTTCTTGAGCATCGTCCCGGCCTCGGTCGGGAACGAGGACTCGATCATCACCTGGTAGCGGCGCATGTCGACGATGTGGTCGATGTGCTCGATGTCCACCGGGCACTGCTCGACGCAGGCGCCGCAGGTGGTGCAGGACCACAGGACGTCCGGGTCGATGACGCCGTTCTCCTCGGCGGTGCCGATCAGCGGGCGCTCGGCCTCGGCCAGCGCCGCCGCCGGGACGTCCTTGAGCTGCTCGGAGGTGGCCTTCTCGGTGCCCTCCATGTCCTTGCCGCCGCCGGCCAGCAGGTACGGCGCCTTGCCGAAGGCGTGCTCGCGCAGGCTCATGATCAGCAGCTTGGGCGAGAGCGGCTTGCCGGTGTTCCAGGCGGGGCACTGCGACTGGCAGCGGCCGCACTCGGTGCAGGTGGAGAAGTCGAGGATGCCCTTCCAGGAGAAGTGCTCGACCTGGGAGACGCCGAAGACGGCGTCGTCGGCCGGGTCCTCGAAGTCGATCGGCTGGCCGCCGCTGGTCATCGGGCGCAGGGCGCCGAGCGCGGTGCCGCCGTCCTCCTCGCGCTTGAAGTAGATGTTGAAGAAGCCGAGGAAGCGGTGCCAGGCCACACCCATCGAGGGGTTGAGGCCGATGGTGGTCGCCCACGCGAAGGAGATGCAGATCTTCAGCATCGCGAAGAGGTAGACCAGGTTCTCCAGCGTCCCGTGCGACAGCCCGCTCAGCGCGGTGACGAGCGGGTACGAGACCAGGTGCTCCGGCCCGTAGGAGTCGACGCCGGCGAGGGCGCCCTCCAGGGCGCGCAGCATGGTGATGCAGAGGCCGATGCCGAGGATCGTGTACTCGACGTAGAAGGCCTGCCAGGCGATCGAGCCGGCGAAGCGCGACTTGCGGCCGGACTTCGACGGCAGGCTGAGCAGCCGGATCACCATCAGGGTCAGGATGCCCAGGGTGGTCAGGGTGCCGAGCAGCTCGACGAAGAGCTGCCAGAGCATCCAGTGACCGATGACCGGCAGCGCGAACTCGGGGTCGAAGAGCTGGCCGAAGGCGTTGACGATGGTCAGCACCAGGCTGAAGAAGCCGACGGCGACGAACCAGTGCGCGATGCCGACGACGCCCCAGCGGTTCATCCGGGTGTGGCCGACGAACTCGACCGCCACGGTCTTGACCCGCTGGGCGGGCTGACCGAAGCGGGTGGGGTCGGATTGGCCGGTCCGCACCACCTTGAAGATGTACAGCGCCGCACGGGCGGCGAGCGCGGTGCCGATCACGAACGTGACCAGCGAGATGACGATCGCTGCTAGTTGCATCGGCTCTCCGTCTCCTGCGGCTTCCTGGGTTGGCGGTCTCTCCGAAGTGAGTGTACTCGTCGGTAACTTCCCGGGCCGACGGCCCGGACATTACCGTTTGTCAACTCTTCTCCTGAAGACGTCCAAGGTATGGCGGCAGTCACGTAAGTCCACCCTCGGCACTCGGAGCGACCCCCGCCACCGCTCCACCCGCCGCGACGGCGACCGGCCGGCCCCGCGCCCCGCTCAGCAAAGTTGAGCGACCCCGACTCATAGCTGTTGACGGTCCCCGGGGAGTCGTGCATCCTTGAGCCCGTAAAGCTCAACTCTTCCGTGGAGGTATCTACGATGGCACGCGCGGTCGGCATCGACCTCGGTACGACGAACTCGGTCGTCAGCGTCCTTGAGGGTGGCGAGCCCACCGTCATCACGAACGCCGAGGGTGCGCGGACCACGCCGTCCGTCGTCGCCTTCGCGAAGAACGGCGAGGTCCTCGTCGGTGAGGTGGCCAAGCGCCAGGCCGTCACCAACGTCGACCGGACGATCCGCTCGGTCAAGCGCCACATGGGCACCGGGTGGAAGATCAACCTGGACGGCAAGGACTTCAACCCGCAGCAGATCAGCGCCTTCATCCTGCAGAAGCTGAAGCGCGACGCGGAGTCCTACCTGGGCGAGACCGTCACCGACGCCGTCATCACCGTCCCGGCGTACTTCTCCGACTCCGAGCGCCAGGCCACCAAGGAGGCCGGTGAGATCGCGGGCCTCAACGTCCTGCGCATCGTCAACGAGCCGACCGCGGCCGCCCTGGCCTACGGCCTGGACAAGGACGACCAAACCATCCTGGTCTTCGACCTCGGCGGCGGCACCTTCGACGTCTCCCTGCTGGAGATCGGCGACGGGGTCGTCGAGGTGAAGGCCACCAACGGTGACAACCACCTCGGTGGTGACGACTGGGACCAGAAGGTCGTCGACCACCTGGTGAAGACCTTCCAGGCCGGCCACGGCGTCGACCTGTCGAAGGACAAGATGGCCCTCCAGCGCCTCCGCGAGGCGGCCGAGAAGGCCAAGATCGAGCTGTCCTCCTCCTCCGAGACCTCGATCAACCTGCCCTACATCACGGCCTCCGCCGAGGGCCCGCTGCACCTGGACGAGAAGCTCACCCGCGCCCAGTTCCAGCAGCTCACCGCCGACCTGCTGGAGCGCTGCAAGGTCCCGTTCCACAACGTCATCAAGGACGCCGGCATCTCGCTCTCCGAGATCGACCACGTCGTCCTCGTCGGTGGCTCGACCCGCATGCCGGCCGTCGCCGACCTGGTCCGCGAGCTGACCGGCGGCAAGGAGGCCAACAAGGGCGTCAACCCGGACGAGGTCGTCGCCATCGGCGCCTCGCTCCAGGCCGGCGTCCTCAAGGGCGAGGTCAAGGACGTCCTGCTGCTCGACGTCACCCCGCTGTCCCTCGGCATCGAGACCAAGGGCGGCATCATGACCAAGCTGATCGAGCGCAACACGACCATCCCGACCAAGCGCTCGGAGATCTTCACCACGGCCGAGGACAACCAGCCGTCCGTGCAGATCCAGGTCTACCAGGGCGAGCGCGAGATCGCGGCGTACAACAAGAAGCTCGGCATGTTCGAGCTGACCGGCCTGCCGCCGGCCCCCCGCGGCCTGCCCCAGATCGAGGTCACCTTCGACATCGACGCCAACGGCATCATGCACGTCGGCGCGAAGGACCTCGGCACCGGCAAGGAGCAGAAGATGACCGTCACCGGCGGCTCCGCGCTGCCGAAGGACGACATCGAGCGCATGATGCGCGAGGCCGAGCAGTACGCGGAGGAGGACCACAAGCGCCGCGAGTCGGTCGAGACCCGCAACCAGGCCGAGCAGCTCGTCTACTCGACCGAGAAGTTCATCGCCGACAACACCGACAAGCTGCCGGCCGACGTCAAGACCGAGGTCGAGACCGCCATCGGCGAGCTCAAGGAGGCCCTGAAGGGCGAGGACATCGCGGCCATCCGCGAGGCCTCGGAGAAGGTCTCCACCACCGCCCAGAAGCTCGGCCAGGCCCTGTACGCCAACGCCGACGCCGCGGGTGCCGCCCCGGCCGGTGACGCCGCCGGCGCCAAGGACGACGACGTCGTCGACGCCGAGATCGTGGACGACGAGAAGCCCAAGGGCGGTGCGGCATGACGGAGAAGCCGCAGGGTGCTGAGCCCGGCGACGACTCCGCCGCCGAGGAGGCCGTGATCAAGGCTGCCGAGGAGGCCGCCGCGGCCGGTTCGGCCGGCGGGGACGAGCTCGCCACGGCCAAGCGCGAGCTGGCCGAGCGGACGGGCGACCTCCAGCGCCTCCAGGCCGAGTACCAGAACTACCGCAAGCGGGTCGAGCGCGACCGGCTCACGGTCCGCGAGATCGCCGTCTCCAACATCCTGGAGTCGCTGATCCCGGTGCTGGACGACATCGGCCGGGCCCGCGAGCACGGCGAGGTGACGGGCGGCTTCAAGTCCGTCGCCGAGTCGCTGGAGACGGTCGTGGCCAAGCTGGGCCTGCAGCAGTTCGGCAAGGAGGGCGAGCCCTTCGACCCGACCATGCACGAGGCGCTGATGCACAGCTACTCCTCGGACGTCACCGAGGACACCTGCGTCCAGATCCTCCAGCCCGGCTACCGGATCGGCGAGCGGATCATCCGCCCGGCGATGGTGGCGGTCGCGGAGCCCCAGCCGGGCACCCAGACCACCGCCGCGCCGGACGCCGATTCCGCGAAGTCCGCCGACGCGGACGAGGCTGACGGTGGCGCGGACAGCTGACCGCCGGTGACAGCTGACAACCCGTGCGCTGCGGAGTCGTACGTCGTCCAGTACGACGGCCGGCTCCGCAGCGCCGTATCCGTTGACTCCACATCGTGGGGACCCGTATCTGTTGACTCCGGGAGGTGGCGGCAGCGCATGAGCGAGCGAATCGTCGGTGGGTGCGCGGTGCGTGACGCGGCCGCCGAGCGCGGCGAGGTGGATGCATGAGCGGCAAGGACTACGTGGAGAAGGACTACTACAAGGTCCTCGGCGTGCCCAAGGACGCCTCCGCCACCGAGATCAAGAAGACCTACCGCAAGCTGGCGCGCGAGTTCCACCCGGACGCCAACAAGGGTGACGCCAAGGCCGAGGACCGCTTCAAGGACATCTCCGAGGCCTACGACGTCCTCTCGGACGAGAAGCGCCGCAAGGAGTACGACGAGGCGCGCACCCTCTTCGCCAACGGCGGCTTCCGCTCCGGCGGCCCGGGCGGCGGCAGCTACAGCTTCGACTTCGGCGACCTCTTCAGCGGCAGCCAGGGCGGTGCCGGCGGCGGGATCGGCGACGTCTTCGGCGGACTGTTCAACCGCGGCGGACGACAGGCCCAGCCGCGCCGCGGCGCCGACGTCGAGACCGAGGTGACGCTCTCCTTCGAGGAGGCCGTCGACGGCGCGACCGTCCCGCTCCGGATGACCAGTCAGGCCCCCTGCCGCACCTGCAGCGGCACCGGCGCCAAGGCCGGCACCACCCCCCGGGTCTGTCCCACCTGCGTCGGCGCCGGCACCGTCAGCCGCGGCCAGGGCGCCTTCGCGCTCTCCGAGCCCTGCCGGGACTGCCGCGGCCGCGGCATGATCGTCGACGACCCGTGCCCCGACTGCCACGGCAGCGGCCGGGCCAGCTCCGCCCGCACCATGCAGGTCCGGATCCCGGCCGGCGTCCAGGACGCCCAGCGCATCCGGCTCAAGGGCAAGGGCGCCCAGGGCGAGCGCGGCGGTCAGGCCGGCGACCTCTACGTCACCGTGCACGTCGACCCGCACCCCGTCTTCGGGCGCAAGGCCGACAACCTCACCGTGACCGTGCCGGTCACCTTCCCCGAGGCCGCCCTCGGCGGCACCATCGAGGTGCCGACGCTCAACGGCCCCTCGGTGAAGCTCAAGCTGCCCCCCGGCAGTGCCAACGGCCTCACCCTGCGGGCCCGCGGCAAGGGCGCCACCCGCAAGGACGGCACCCGCGGCGACCTCCTGGTCACCGTGGAGGTCGTGGTGCCCCAGCACGTCACCGGCGACGCGCTGACGGCCCTGGAGCAGTACCGCGAGGCCACCGCCTCCGACGACCCGCGAGCCGCCCTCTTCAAGGCGGCGAAGGGAGCGTGACGACCAGATGACCCCCGACAGTCCCATCGGCCCCGGGATCGGCGAAGGCCTCCCCGGCGGTGCCCCGCGCACCCGCCGCACCGCCCCGCCCCCGCAGTACGTCCTCACCGAGGACACCCCGGTCTACGTGATCTCGGTCGCCGCCGAGCTCTCCGGCCTGCACCCGCAGACGCTCCGCCAGTACGACCGGCTCGGCCTGGTCTGCCCCGACCGCACCGCCGGCCGCGGCCGCCGCTACTCGGCCCGGGACATCCAGCAGCTGCGCGAGGTCCAGCGCCTCTCCCAGGACGAGGGCATCAACCTGGCCGGCATCAAGCGGATCATCGAGCTGGAGAACCAGGTCACCGCCCTCCAGTCCCGCATCGCCGAACTGGTCGACTCCCTCGAAGGCGCGGCCACCGCCCTCCAGCAGCGCGAGGCCACCATCCACGCCTCCTACCGCCGCGACCTGGTCCCCTACCAGCCCCCGACGCAGTCCAGCGCCCTGGTCGTCTGGCGCCCGAAGCGCTGACCGGGCCGCTCCGCCCACAGCCGCCGGTTCTCCCCTGCTCGGGGGGTGCCGGCGGCTCGGTGTTGGTGAGAGAGTGCTCCTCCGAGCAGCCATGGTGTTAATCTCCGTGCCCGCCGGGCCGGGCACTGGATCGAGGTCCCTGTTTTAAAATCCCTGGGACCGCACACCTCAGTCGCGTTGACCACTTGTCCGGTCGACGACAAGGAGCCGGAAGTGAGTGATCGAGAACAACTGGCGAACAACCACGGCCGGTCACACCTACTGTCTCCGGATGCCCGCGGCCTCTACCTGAAGGCCTTGAGCGAGGACGGTCGGCTCAGCAGAAGCACCTGCACTCCCGACGAGAGTGCGGCACTCGACGAGTTGCTGGAAATCGGGCTCCTGATATCGGATGCCGACGAACCCGGCTCGCTCTTCGCCGCGGACCCCGCGAAACTCGCGGCGAGCCTGAGTTACACGTGGCAACGGCAGGCGCTCGACCTGCTGTCCCGCGCGGTGGCCGTCCCGGGGGATCTGAACGAACTCGCCGAGGCGTTCCACAACCCCGCCCAGAGCGGAGGCCCGATCGAATACGTCCAGGGCCGGGCGCTGATAAACCAGCGCGTCCAGCAGGCCATGGCCGGCGAGATCACCGAGGGCCTCGCCATGCAACCGGGCGGCCCACGGCCGTCCGACTTGCTGACCTCGTTCATGAACCGCGACCTGGACATGATCCGGCAGGGCGCGTCGATGCGGACGATCTACAACGCCAGCACCAGGCATCACCAGCCCACCAGGGATTACGTCGCCACGCTGGCCAAGGAGGGCTGGCAGTTCAGAACCCTGGACGAACCGTACGCCCGGCTGCTCATCGTCAACCGACGACTTGCGGTGATCCCCGTGGCCGGCGACCACCTGGCCGCTTTCATCCACGATCCCGCGGTCATCAGTTTCCTCGCCCAAGAGGTTTTCGAACGGAACTGGAGCCGGGCGCTCGATTTCGACGGCGACCGGACCATTCCCCAGCAAGTCGTCTCCCAGCTGCGCCAGACGATTATCGACCTGCTTCTCGCGGGAACCAATCACCGGGTAATCGCCCGTCGGCTCGGGATCAGCGAGCGCACACTCGCCCGGCACATCGCGGAGATGCGCGAGGAGTACAACGTGGATTCGCTCTTCCAGCTCGGCTACGTGCTCGGGCAGGCGCCGAGGGCCGGCCACGAGGCGCATTAGGGGCAACGCGCGGCCATCCGACCCGGCACCTCGTTCACGGCGCCGTGGGCCGAACCGGACGCGACGTCAATCCCCGGCACGACCCTGCGCCCGGCCGATCGGGCTCAGAAGGCCGCGCGGGCCCGATCCACTACCAGTGGAAGTCCTCCTCCATGAGCTGCACCTGAGCCCGGACCTCCGGCGCGTGGCCATTCACGGTTTCGGCCTGCGCGTTACCCGTCGCAAGAGTGCCCACGGCCAGGAGAGAGACGCCGACAACGGCGGACAGCACGGCCTTACGGACAAGTCGGTACATACGAGACACGGACTCACGCCTCCTTCTCTTTGGCTTAGCGAGCCGAACTAATAGCACTGGCGTCCACATGATGCCGCACACCTCGTACCGTGTCATCTCCTACAGGAGGCGATGCGCGTCATCTCCCTGCCAGGCATCCAGATGACAGGGCGAAACGGTGGACGGGGCCGTGGCCACTGATAGACGATCAGTTCGCTCCCGATGGTCCAGCACAAGCGGGAAACTTGCCGCTGTACCGTCAAATACCCCTCTGTGCAGTGCAGATTCTCTGAAGCAGCAAACAACCGCAGCGCCTGCCGGCACCGCATCTCCCCCCCGGTCGGCCTTCCCCCCGGAGTCGACAATGACCGAGCCCTACCTGCGTCACCACGACAGCCAGGCCCCTGAGGGCCGGCGTGCACGGGTCTTCCTGGCCGCGCCGCTGATGCGGCTGACCGGTCCGGCGGACAGTGTGGTGACGCTCGCCAGCCGGACGCGGCTGACGACGCTTCGCACGACCCTCCTGCGCAGCGGCGCCGCCGTGTACAGCGCCCACCACAGTGACGCCTGGACCGTCGCCGGGCGCGCCCCCGAGCCGCGCGTGCCGTCGGACTTCCGGGCGCTGCAGTCCGCCGACCTGGTCTTCGCCTACGTCGGTGCGCCGCTCTCGGCCGGGGTGAGCCTGGAGCTCGGCTGGGCGTCGGCGCTGCGGAAGCCGATCGTGCTGCTGGTCGACGAGGCCATCACGCACAACCCGCTGATCGCCACCATCGAGCAGGTCGCCCCCGTCCTGCCGCTGGTCTTCGACGACACCTGGTCGCAGGAGGCCCTCCACCACACCGTGGAGACCGCCCTCGACTGGGCCGGCATGGCGCTCTCCCTGCGCCAGGGCTTCTGGACCGCCCCCGGCGAGCAGTTCACCGTCCCCCGGCAGCAGCCCCCGGCCGTCGGCCCGACCGGCTACTGGCCGAGCAACGCCGCCACCGGCTGACCCCTCCCCCGCCCCTCGGAGCATCGGCCCACCGGCCGGCGGCTCATCGGCCGACGGCTCACGCACCGGACTCCCCCGTCCGGGCTCCGCGCATCTGCCAGCCGAGCTGGAACAGCGTCTCCGCGTCGTACAGCTCGCGCAGCCGCGCGATGTGACCGGCCACGGTGCGCTCGCTCAGCCCGAGCCGGCTCCCGATCGCCCGCTGGGTCAGCCCCTGGGCCAGCAGTCGGCCGACCTGCTCGTGGACGGCCGACACGGCGGCGCCCTCGGCCAGGGCCGCCCAGTTCACGCCCTCGGCCTGCTGCCACTGCTGCTCGAAGACGCCCACCAGGAACGTCACCGTGGCGGGGTCCTCCACGATGGCGGCGCTGCTGTTGTCCGCGGCCGCCGGGATCACGGCCACGGCCCGGTCGAAGATCATCAGGCGGGTGAACGGCGCGGCCAGCACCCGGATCACGCAGCCGAGCCGGGTGGCTTCGGCCGCGTAGGCGACGTTCGCCGGGTCCAGTCGGACCGCCGGTTCGTAGATCATCCGCATGGCGGTGCCCTGCCCGAGGTACCGCCTGGCGGCCTCCAGCGCGGCGGGCAACACCTCGGCGGGACGGCTGCCGCCGGGCTGCGCGGTCAGGCACTCCCAGCGGCAGCGCTCGGCCAGCACGGCGATCTCGTGCCGGATCTGCGCCATGTCCGCCAAGTACCGCACCCCGGAAGGCGCGTCCGCCCGGCGCGACGTGGCGTCGTACGCCCGCGTGAGGTCGTCCATCAGCTCGGGCAGCTGCTCCGCCTCGACCAGCAAGCGCGCACTCGCCAGCCGGATGCCCGCCCCGATCCGCTCGGTGACCGACCGCGGATCGACCGCGCTGTACGAGGCGTCCATCAACTGGTGCACCAGCAGCCCGACGTCGACGAGCCGCCGCAGCGCCGCCTCATCCCCCGGAGCGACCTCGGCGGCCCGGATCCGACCGCCGTCCTTCAGGATCGCGCAGTACAGCTCGCGCGCGGCCGCGTCCGGCAGCGCGGCCGTCAGCAGCTCCGACGCCGGACCGAGGTCAGCCACCCTGCCCTCCCCTCATCTGCCAGCCCAGCTGGAACAGGGTCTGCGCGCCGTAGCGCTCGCGCAGGCGGGAGATGTGGGCGGCGACGGTGCGTTCGCTCAGGCCCAGCCGGCTGGCGACGGCCCGTTGGGTGAGGCCGCGGGCGAGCAGCCGGCCGACCCGTTCGGGGGCGTCGCGGGCGGGGCCGTTGGTGTGGGCGGCGGCCCAGTCGGTGGTCTCGGCGCGGGCCCAGTCGCGTTCGAAGGTGTTGACGAGGAAGGCGATCGCGGCCGGGTCGGAGATGAACGCGGCGGTGCTGTGGTCCTCGTTGGCGGAGAGCACGGCGACGGAGCGGTCGAAGACGAACAGGCGCTGGAACGGCTCGTCCAGGGTCCGGATCAGCGATCCGCGCCGGGTGACCTCGTCGGCGTAGGCGATGGCGGCGGGGTCGGAGACGGCCACCGGCTGGTAGATGGTGCGCAGCGAGCAGCCGCGCTGGAGCAGTTGGACGTCCTGGAGCAGCGCGATCTTCAGCGCCTCGGGCGGGCGGTGGCCGGGCTGGGCGGTGAGGACCTCGGTGCGGCAGTCGGAGACCAGTTGCGAGATGCGGTGGCGGATGTGGACGTGGCCCTCGAGGTAGACGGCGCCGCCGGAGCGTTCCGGCGGGCGGGGCATCGCGTCGTAGGCGCGGGTGAGGGAGTCCAGGGCACCGGGGAGGTTCTCGGCGCAGACCAGCAGCCGGGTGGCCTCGCTGCGCAGTTCGGCGCCGAG
This sequence comes from Kitasatospora sp. NPDC127111, assembly GCF_042677465.1. Classification (NCBI taxonomy): domain Bacteria; kingdom Bacillati; phylum Actinomycetota; class Actinomycetes; order Kitasatosporales; family Streptomycetaceae; genus Kitasatospora; species Kitasatospora sp. NPDC127111. Next base: position 12,920 of record NZ_JBHXTG010000046.1, on the reverse strand, counting down.
CCGGTCGCTGACGGAGCGTGGGCTGACGGCGGTGTAGCAGGCGTCCATGGGGTTGGGCATCAGCAGGCCGACGTCGACCAGCCGGCGCAGCGCGGCCCGGTCGGTCTCGGGTACGTCGGCCGCGGCGATGCGGCCCCCGTCGGCGAGGATGGCCAGGTAGAGCCGACGGGCCTCCTCGTCGGGCCCGCCGGACGGCCTGGTGATGCCCGGTACGGCCGTCGGGTCCGCCGTCACCTCGAACACTCCCTGCCGGATGGGTCTCGGACTACGCCTTGCTCCGCGTGCGCGCCGAGTGGGTGTCGAGTGCGCGGCGGGGGTGTGCGGCCCACCGGTCATGATCCCGGTACGGCGCGCTGCACGCGATCACGGTACTAGCGAGCCGGCGGACCCCCGGGTCCCGGGTGCCGTCGCACGCCGGGGGGCCGGGGGCCGCCGGTGCCACACCAGGGTCGAGGCGCTTCCGGCGAGGCGGAGCAGCAACGCCTCGCTGGATCCGGTCCCGGGGGCCATCACCACACATGGCGTCCCGGCCGGCGCTCTTTCCCCCGACATGCAGGTACGGACGTACCTCTCGCATCCAGTTCTGAAGAGCAAGTCGCCACCATCGGGCTGCGGTTGCCCGGCAACCCTGGCGTGGCTCCACCCTCACAGCGTGACGGCCGGTGAACAAGTGCCGCCCGAGTGCATGTTCTCGCAATTGCAGGAACCTGCAGCGGCCGAACGGCGCGATCGGCCGCCGGGCGGCGCGGCTGCTGATAAAGGTACTGGTCAGAAGGGTGCTTTCGCGGAAACCGGCCGTCCGGTCGTTCGGTCGTGACAGGGCGGTCATTCGGTCGCAATGCGGTGGTCATTCGGTCGCATCACAGCGGCCATCCGGGCACCCGTGCGAGGGCCGCGCCGGAACCCGGACGAACCGCCCATTCGGCACGCCGGCGCCTCGGCACGCGCGCCGCTCGGCGCGCCGGCCGCTCAGCGCGCCAGCAGCCGTCCGCCGGCCAGGCCGGCCACGGTGCCGCACGCGGCGACGGCCCAGGCGGCCACCAGCAGGACGAAGAGCCCCGCCGCCAGGCCGGTGAAGCCCGCGAAGCCGGTGTGCCGGGCGAGCGCGGCCGCGCCGGTGACGCAGGTGCCCACCGGGAAGGTGTACGCCCACCACGTCATCGCGAAGGTCATCCCGGCGCGGCGGGCGCGCAGGTTGGCGGCGGCGGCGATGACGAGCCAGAGCATCGCGACGCCGAGCACCGCGACGCCGTACAGCTCGGCGAAGGCGAGCACGGCGGGGGCGAGCCGCGGGGTGACCTGGCGGGCGGCGTCGGCGAGCTGGTGGACGGCGGTGGTGGACTGGCCGAGCGGGCCGAGCACCAGGAAGAGCGCCGGGGTCAGCGCCGGGGCCGGCGGCTTGCTGTGCACGAGGCCGGTGAGCACCACCGGCAGCAGGGCGAGGGTGGCGAGCAGGCCGACGCCGAGCAGCGCCCAGCAGCCGTACAGCATGGCCCGCTGCGGGGTGCCGGCCGGCAGGTGCGGGACGAGCGCGGGGCCGGTGGCGGCGGCGACCAGCGGGGCGACCACCGGCAGCAGCCAGGTCGGGTTCGCCTCCAGCGCGGAGAGCCGGTGCCGGGTGATCATCAGGTACGGGATGCCGGCCGCGACCGTCAGCGCGTACAGCGTGCCGGCGCCCCAGAGCGCCGCGTCCACGGCCACGGCCGGGCCGGTGCCGATCACCCGCGAGCCGAGCACCAGGGTGCCGAAGCCGACCGAGAGCAGGGCCATCGGCGGACAGCCGTAGAAGACGGCGGTGGCCGGGGTGTCCAGCAGGTGCCGACGGGCGGCCGCCCGGTGCCGGGTGAGGTGGACCAGCCGGGCCGCGCCCAGCACCAGCAGCGCGACCAGCCCGAGGCCCCACATCAGCTCGCCGAACCCGGTCAGCCCGGGCGGCCGGACCGGCAGGGCCGCGGCGCCGTTGCCGACGATCGCCGTTCCCATCACCGCCGCGTACCAGTTGGGGCCCAGCTGGGCGAGGTCGGGGCGGGCGGAGGGGCCGACGAGGGAACGGCCGAGGCGGCGGGCGAGGGAGCGGGGGGCGCCGAGCGGGGGTCGGGGCCGGGTGATCACGGTGGCCATGCCGTCCACCGTGCCGGGGCGGGGCCGGTGCCGGTAGCGCCGGGCACTCTATGAGGGCATAGCCTGAACCTATGGCCCTCTCCCCGCACGTCCCCGAACTCGGCGCGCTGGAGCTGCTCCTCGCGGTGGCCCGGCTGGGCAGCGTCGGCCGGGCGGCGGCCGAACTGGGGGTGAGCCAGCCGACCGCCAGCGCCCGGATCAAGGGCATGGAGCGGCAGATCGGCGTCCCGCTGCTGGACCGCTCGCCGCGCGGCAGTCGGCCGACCGAGGCGGGCCGGCTGGTGGTCGAGTGGGCCCGCCAGGTCGTGGAGGCGGCGCAGGCCCTGGACGCCGGGATCGACGCGCTGCGCGAGCGGCGGGACGCCCGGCTGGTGGTGCTGGCCAGCCTGACCGTCGCCGAGTACCTGATGCCGGGCTGGCTGCTGGCGCTGCACGGGAGCAGCCCCGGCACCGCGGTGACGCTGCGGACGGCCAACTCGGCGGACGTCGCGGGGCACGTGCTGGCCGGGGAGGCCGACCTCGGCTTCGTCGAGGGCCCGTCGACCCCGCCCGGGCTGGCCGGCGCGGTGGTGGCCGCCGACCGGCTGGTGGTCGTGGTCGCCCCCGACCACCCGTGGGCCCGCCGCCGGACCCCGCTGACCGGGGCCGAGCTGGCCGCGACCCCGCTGGTGCTGCGCGAGCCCGGGTCAGGCACCCGGGAGGTGCTGGAGATGGCGCTCGCTCCGTTCGGGGGTGCGGCGCGGCCGCGGCTGGAGCTGGCCTCGTCCACCGCGCTGAAGGCGGCGGCGATGACCGGCGCCGGGCCGGTCTGCCTGAGCGAGCTGGCGGTGGTGGAGGAGCTGGCGACCCGGCGGCTGGTGGAGGTGCCGCTGGCGGAGGAGCTGGACCTGCGGCGCCCGCTGCGCGCGGTCTGGCCGGCCGGGCGGCGGCCGAGCGGCCCGGCCCGGGAGCTGCTGACGCTGACCCGGCGGACCGGGGCGGGCGGCGGGCCACGGCCGCAGCCACGGCCACGGCCACGGCCACGGAAGAGTTCACCGAAAAGTCGGGCCGAGGACGGTTGAGCAGAAAGTTGAGTGGAATAGACTCAACTTAGTGCATGCTGTAGTCAGCAGTACGCAGCCATCAGCGAGGAGGACACCCCAGCAGTGGACGCCAGCAAGTTCACCACCAAGACGCAGGACGCCCTGTCCGCCGCCATCCGGCAGGCCGGCTCCGCGGGGAACCCGGACGTCAAGCCGGTGCACATCCTGACCGCCCTGCTGGAACAGCCCGAGGGCATCGCCAGGCCGCTGCTGGAGGCGGTCGGCGCGGACGTCGCCCGGACCGACGCCGAGGCCCGCCGGCTGCTGGCCGCGCTGCCCAGCGCGATGGGCTCCACCGTCGCCGCCCCGCAGCTGGCCCGCGACACCCTGGCCGTGCTCACCGAGGCCGGCAAGCGCGCCGACGACCTGGACGACCAGTACGTCTCCACCGAGCACCTGATGGTCGGCCTGGCCGCCGAGGGCGGGGCCGTCGCCGAGCTGCTGGTGCAGCAGGGCGCGACCCCGAAGGCGCTGCTCGCCGCCTTCAAGGACGTGCGCGGCAGCGGCCGGGTCACCTCACCCGACCCGGAGGGCACCTACAAGGCGCTGGAGAAGTACGGCACCGACCTCACCCAGGCCGCCCGGGACGGCAAGCTCGACCCGGTGATCGGGCGTGACCAGGAGATCCGCCGGGTCGTCCAGGTGCTGTCCCGGCGCACCAAGAACAACCCGGTGCTGATCGGCGAGCCCGGCGTCGGCAAGACGGCCGTGGTCGAGGGCCTGGCCCAGCGGATCGTGGCCGGCGACGTGCCGGAGTCGCTGCGCGGCAAGCGCCTGGTCGCACTGGACCTCGGCGCGATGGTGGCGGGCGCCAAGTATCGTGGCGAGTTCGAGGAGCGGCTGAAGGCCGTCCTGAACGACATCAAGCAGAGCGACGGCCAGGTCGTCACCTTCATCGACGAGCTGCACACCATGGTCGGCGCGGGCGCCGGCGGCGACTCCGCGATGGACGCCGGCAACATGCTCAAGCCGATGCTGGCCCGCGGCGAGCTGCGGATGGTCGGTGCCACCACCCTGGACGAGTACCGCGAGCGGATCGAGAAGGACCCGGCGCTGGAGCGCCGCTTCCAGCAGGTGCTGGTCGGCGAGCCCAGCGTGGAGGACTCGATCGCCATCCTGCGCGGCCTCAAGGGCCGGTACGAGGCGCACCACAAGGTGCAGATCTCGGACGCCGCCCTGGTCGCCGCGGCCACCCTGTCCAACCGCTACATCACCGCGCGCTACCTGCCCGACAAGGCGATCGACCTGGTCGACGAGGCGGCCTCCCGGCTGCGGATGGAGATCGACTCCTCCCCGGTCGAGATCGACGAACTCCAGCGCTCCGTCGACCGGTTGCGGATGGAGGAGCTGGCCCTGGAGAAGGAGTCGGACCCGGCCTCCGTCGAGCGCCTCACCCGGCTTCGGCGCGATCTCGCCGACAAGAACGAGCACTTGAGCGCGCTCACCGCCCGGTGGGAGCAGGAGAAGAAGAGCCTCAACCGGGTCGGCGAGCTGAAGGAGCGGCTGGACGACCTGACCGGCGCCCTCGAACGCGCCCAGCGGGACGGCGACTTCGAGCGCGCCTCCAAGCTGATGTACGCCGAGATCCCGGCCGCCGAGAAGGAGCTGGCCGACGCCCAGGCGCACGCCGCGGACGAGGACACCTCGACCTCGATGGTCAAGGAGGAGGTCGGCCCGGACGACGTCGCCGACGTGGTCGCCTCCTGGACGGGCATCCCGGCGGGCCGGCTGATGGAGGGCGAGAGCGCCAAACTCCTGCGGATGGAGGAGGAGTTGGGCCGCCGCCTGATCGGCCAGACCGAGGCCGTGCAGGCCGTCTCGGACGCGGTGCGCCGTACCCGCTCCGGCATCGCCGACCCGGACCGGCCCACCGGCTCCTTCCTCTTCCTCGGTCCGACCGGCGTCGGCAAGACCGAACTCGCCAAGGCCCTGGCCGACTTCCTCTTCGACGACGAGCGCGCCATGGTCCGGATCGACATGAGCGAGTACGGCGAGAAGCACTCCGTCTCCCGCCTGGTCGGCGCCCCGCCCGGCTACGTCGGCTACGAGGAGGGCGGCCAGCTCACCGAGGCGGTCCGCCGCCGCCCGTACAGCGTGGTGCTGCTGGACGAGGTGGAGAAGGCCCACCCCGAGGTCTTCGACGTGCTGCTGCAGGTGCTGGACGACGGCCGGCTCACCGACGGCCAGGGCCGCACGGTGGACTTCCGCAACGCGATCCTGATCCTCACCTCCAACCTGGGCAGCCAGTTCCTGGTGGACCAGACCACCCCGGAGGAGAAGAAGAAGGCCCTGGTGCTGGACACCGTCCGGGTCGCGTTCAAGCCGGAGTTCCTCAACCGGCTCGACGACATCGTGGTCTTCGACCCGCTGGGCACCGCCGAGCTCAGCCGGATCGTCGACCTCCAGGTGGCCCGGCTGGGCGAGCGGCTGCGGGAGCGCCGGCTCACCCTCCAGGTCAGCGAGGCCGCCCGGGACTGGCTGGCGCTCACCGGCTACGACCCGGCGTACGGCGCCAGGCCGCTGCGCCGCCTGGTGCAGTCCGCGATCGGCGACCAGCTCGCCCGGGCGATCCTCTCCGGACAGGTGCACGACGGCGACACCGTCCTGGTCGAGCGGGACGACAAGGACGACCGCCTCACCGTGCGTGGCCGCGGGCCGCTGGAGAAGTAGCCCGTCCGGGCCCCGGCGGTGGTGGGCCGCCCCTTCCCGGAGGGGCGGCCC
>NZ_JBHXTG010000046.1:0-6986 GCF_042677465.1 Kitasatospora sp. NPDC127111 | reverse complement strand
CACCAGGACCCCCCCCACCCCGGGGGGGGCCGGGGCCCGGAGGACACTGCGCCGGCGGGGCCCCCGGGGGGGGGGCCCCCCCCCGCCCGGGGGGGGCGGCCCACCACCGTGTTCACCCTCGGTGTCCGCTGCCCGGCCCGGCGTCCGGCGGTCCGCCCGCGACAAGATCCTTTCCTGCCGCCGCCCCTGTGAGGCAGGGCCCGGATGAGGCAGGATGGGAGGTGGAAAAAGGGCGGCCTCTCATTGCCGGCCACCACGTGCACTGAGGAAGAGGACCCCCATGAGCATCGACCCGTCGTCCATCCCGTCGTTCGGCGCGCCCCAGGGCGGGCAGCCCGGCGGCCAGGGCGGCCGGCCGGCCGGCCCGCCGCCGATCATCGTTCCGGACCAGGCGCTGGTGACCCAGCTGCTGGACCAGATGCAGCTCAAGCACGTCGTGGACGAGGAGGGCGACCTCACCGCCCCCTGGGAGGGCTTCCGCGTCTACTACATGTTCCGCGGCGAGCAGAAGGAGCTCTTCGCGGTCCGCGCCTTCTACGACCGCCCGTACCCGCTGGAGACCAAGCCCGAGATCCTCGACCTGATCGACGAGTGGAACCGGGAGACCCTCTGGCCCAAGGTCTACACCCACACCCACGAGGACGGCGTGGTCCGCCTGATCGGCGAGGCCCAGATGATCGTCGGCACCGGCGTCAACCTGGACTACTTCGTCACCACCACCGCCAACTGGACCCAGGCCGCCGTGGGCTTCGAGCAGTGGATCGTCGAGCGCCTCGGCCTGCAGAAGGAGATCGAGGGCGAGGAGGGCGACGGCGGGGCCCCCGAGGGCACCGACGAGGCCTGATCCTCCCGTTCCCGCCCGGGCACGGCCCGCCACCGGCACTCCGGTGGCGGGCCGTCCTTGTCCGGCACCGCCGCCGGACCCGAGGATGGGCTCCCACGACGAGGTGTGAGGAGCCGCAATGGGTACGAGGCCGCTGCTGAACCGGAGGCTGCACGGGCTGGGCACGACGATCTTCGCCGAGATGTCGGCACTCGCCGCCGCCACCGGCTCGATCAACCTCGGCCAGGGCTTCCCCGACACCGACGGGCCGCGCGAGATCGCCGAGGCCGCCGCCCGCGCCGTGCTCGACGGCCGGGGCAACCAGTACCCGCCCGGCCCCGGCATCCCCGAGCTGCGGCAGGCCGTCGCCGAGCACCAGCAGCGCTTCCGCGGCCTGGCCTACGACCCCGACACCGAGGTCCTGGTCACCGCAGGCGCCACCGAGGCCATCGCCGCCGCCCTGCTCGCCCTGCTGGAGCCCGGCGACGAGGTGATCGCCCTGGAGCCCTTCTACGACTCCTACGCCGCCTGCATCGCCATGGCCGGCGCCGTCCGCGTCCCGCTCACCCTGCGCGCCCCGGACTTCCGGCCCGACCTGGACCGGCTGCGCGCCCTGATCACCCCGCGCACCCGGCTGCTCCTGCTCAACTCCCCGCACAACCCGACCGGCCTCGTCCTCAACGCCGAGGAGCTGGCCGCCGTCGCCGCCCTCGCCGTCGAGCACGACCTGCTGGTCGTCACCGACGAGGTCTACGAGCACCTGGTCTTCGCGGGCGCCCACCACCCCATCGCCGCCCTCCCCGGCATGCGCGAGCGCACCGTCTCCATCTCCTCGGCCGGCAAGACCTTCTCGTTCACCGGCTGGAAGGTCGGCTGGGTCACCGCCGCCGCCCCGCTCGTCGCGGCCGTCCGCACCGCCAAGCAGTACCTGACCTACGTCAGCGCCGGCCCGTTCCAGTACGCCGTCGCCGAGGCGCTGCGGCTGCCCGACGGCTACTACGCCGACTTCCGCGCGGACCTGCTCCGCAAGCGCGACCTGCTCGCCGCGGGCCTGGCCGCCGCGGGCTTCCGCGTCTTCAACCCCGAGGGCACGTACTTCATCACCACCGACATCACCCCGCTCGGCGAGAAGGACGGCATCGAGTTCTGCCGCACCCTCCCCGAGCGCTGCGGCGTGGTGGCCATCCCGAACGCCGTCTTCTACGACGACCCCGACGCCGGCCGCCCGCTCGTCCGGTTCACGTTCTGCAAGCGGGTCGAGGTGCTGGAGGAGGCGGTGTCCCGGCTCAGCCGGATCTGACGGCGCGGCGGGATGGGCCCGATGTTCTGACGTTTCGTCAACTTGCCCGACAGGCAGCGTGATTGCTGCCTGTCGGGCATTCGGCATGCCTGCCCGGCAGGCCGCGGCGCTTCGTGCACGCCCGCGCGCCGGGCGTGCGGGAGGGCGGGGGCGCGCGGGGCCCGTGCCCGGCGTGCGAGCGGAGTGCACGGCGCGCAGGCCGGAGCGAAGGGCGCGCGCGGTGCAGAGTCGCACACCGGGTCGATCAGAGCGGGGAAGCAGGTATGCCCGAAACGGTGAATGCTTGACAAAGTTGGGTAAATCACCGACGGACCCGGCGTATTCATGCTTCTCTGCTGCTGAATCTCCAGCCGGAATCCTTCCTTCCACGGTCGGCCGCGCCCTGGACCGCACAGCCGCGAACAGCCTCGCCTTTGCCTGGGCCTCTCGATGCTGCTCGGCGGGCGCGCACGGAGCTGAAACGCGGAGCCGAGCATGCTCACCACACTGCAGACCTCCTACACGGACACCCGCGCCGGTGACCTGGCCTGGTGCCTGGGCGGCGAACCGCTGCCCGCTCTCGCGGTCCGCGACCTGAGACTGGGCGGTGCCGGGCGTCCCGGTCCGCCCGGCACCCTGCAGCTGCGGCTGCTCGGGGCCTCCCACCAGGTGGTGATCGCCGCCGGGCCGGGCGAGTGCCTGGAGACCGTCGCCTGTCTGCCCGGCCGCCGGACCCCGCTGCCGGCCCGGGTGGCCAAACAGGTGGCCGGCTGGGAGTACGAGTTCGCGGCCCGGATCGAGGCACTGCCGCCGCACGAGTTCGCCGCCCGGGCCCAGGAGTTGCTGGCCCTGGTCGAGGGGCACCCGCGCGGCCTGGCCGGCGTCTTCCCCGGCGACCCGAGCGCGTTCACCGCACTCGTCACCCAGGGCGGCGCGGACCGGCTGCTCTGGCGCACCTGGCACGCCTACCCGCAGGAGGGACAGCTGGTCTGCACCCGCTCCTCCCTCGTGCTGTCCCGGTGACCGCGGCATCCGCGCCCGAGGCGGCCATAGCCCGGGGTGCCACCCTCCACTCGCACGCAGGAACGATCCGTCAACCCGGCGTATCGCACTGTCCGTCGAATGGACGCAGCCATCCGTACCGAACGTCGCCTAGCGTTTGTTCGTGATCAACCATCCGGCCGGTCCGCCCGCTCAGCCGGGACTCGACCTCGACGACGGCAGCCCACCCCGGCCCGGGCGGAGCCTGACCCCCCTGCCCGCCCGCCGTCGGTCCAGGCTGCGCGCCCACCCCCGGCTCGCCCGGCTCACCGTGCTGCTGGCCGCGTTCGTCTGCGCGGCCTGCGGGCTCGTCTACGAGCTCGAACTCGTCGCGCTCGGCAGCTACCTGCTCGGGGACTCGGTCACCCAGACCTCCGTCGTGCTCTCCGTCATGGTGTTCGCGATGGGCCTCGGCTCCCTGCTCGCCAAGCGCTTCACCCGCCGCCCGGCCACCGCCTTCGCCCTGGTCGAGTGCGCCCTCGCACTGACCGGCGGGCTCTCCGTGCTCGCGCTGTACTCCTGCTGGGCCTGGATCGGCCGCTACCAGGCCGCGATGGTCGGCCTGACCTGTCTGATCGGCGTTCTGATCGGCGCCGAGATCCCGCTGCTGATGACCCTCATCCAGCGGATCCGGCGGGAGGACGCCGGCCGGGCCGCGGCCGACCTGTTCGCCGCCGACTACGTGGGCGCGCTGATCGGCGGGCTGGCCTTCCCGTTCCTGATCCTGCCCGGCTACGGGCCCGGCACCGGCGCCCTGGTCACCGGCGCGGTCAACGCCGTCGCCGGGGCCGCCGTCGTGCTCTGGCTGTTCCGCGAGGAGCCGGCGCCGCGGGTGCGGCTGCTGCTCTGGGGCTGCTGCGGGCTGGTGCTGGCCCTCCTCGGCACGGCCGCCGCCTGGTCCGGCGCGATCGAACGGGCCGCCCGCAGCGCGCTGTACGGCGCGCAGGTCCGCTTCGCCACCCACAGCCGGTTCCAGGAGATCGTGCTCACCGGCCCCGCCGAGGGCCCGCTGCGGCTCTACCTGGACGGGCGGCTCGCGGTCTGCGGCCCGGACGAGTACCGGGGCAGCGAGGCCCTCGTCCACCCGGCCATGGCGGCCGGGCCGGACGCCCGGGTCCTGCTGCTCGGCGGCGGCGACGGGCTCGCGCTGCGCGAGGTGCTGCGGCACGGCGGCGTCCGCTCGGTGCTGGTCGTCGACGGCGACCCGGCGCTCACCCGGCTCGCCCGGACCGACCCCGGCCTGGCCGCGCTCTCCGGCCACTCGCTGGACGACCCGCGGGTCCGCACCGCCGAGGCCGACCCGCTGGAGTGGCTGCGCAGCGTCCGCCCGAGCGACCGCACCTTCGACGTCGTCCTCGCCGACCTGCCCGCGCCCGCCGAGGGCGGCACGGTGAAGTTCCACTCGCAGGAGTTCTACGGCCTCGCCACCCGGCTGCTCTCCCCCGGCGGGCGGCTCGCCGTCCGGGCCGGCGACGAGCAGAACGGCCTCTGGCAGGTCGAGTCCGGCCTGCGGGCGGCCGGCCTGCGGACCGTCCCGTACGCCGTCCAGGGCGGTGTCGCCACGAGTTGCCGGCCGGGGCCGGACGACGGCCGCGGCAGCCAGGCCTTCCTGCTCGCGGCCGCCGCCCAGCCCTCGCTCGGCCTCGCCCCGGACGCCCCGCCGCCCCGGGCCCTCACCGCCGACACCCTGCGCGCCGCCGCCTCCCGCCTCACCGCCCTCCGCCCGGCCCGGCCCCCGGCCGCCCTCACCCTCCTCGGCCCGCAGTGACACGCCCGGCCACAGCCCCCGACGCGGGCCCGGCACCTGCCCCGGACGGCCCGCCGCCTCCCGCCTCACCGCCCTCCGCCCGGCCCGGCCCCCGGCCGCCCTCACCCTCCTGGGCCCGCAGCGAAACGCCCGCCCACAGCCCCCATCCGCGCCGGACGTAGCCCGGACGGGCGGGTGACCGGGGCCTGCGGGGAAGTCGGCACGACAGGTAGGGGACACAGCGGGGACCACCGGGGGTTCGGTCGGTAGGCTCCGTGACATGGAGCATGAGGTTGTCGTCCCGATGCCGGCCGAACTGGTCCGGCAGGCCCTGCAGGATCCGGCTCTGCTGGCCCGTTGCGTGCCGGGGCTGAGCACCGAGCCCGCCGCCGTCGGCAGCGGCCCCGCCGAGGAGATCGGCGGCCGGTTGAAGCTGCGGATCGGCACCTCCACCATCACCTACCGCGGCGTGCTCTCCCTGATCGAGGGCCGCGAGGGCGTGCTCACCGTGCTCGCCGAGGGCCAGGAGGCACGCGGCAGCGGCGAGGCGACCGCCACGGTCCGGGTCAGCGTCGCCGACGGCGACGGGGACGGCACCGCGGTGGTCCGCTTCACCGGCGACCTGAGCGCCACCGGCCGGCTCACCGAGTTCGACGAGGAGACCCTCACCGCGACCGGCCGCCGCCTGCTGGACCGGTTCGCCACCGCCCTCGCCTCCCCGGACGCCGAACCGGACGGCGACAGCGACACCGACGCCGACACCGGAGCCGACACCGACGCCGAAGCCGGGACGGACGCGGACACCGCCGCGGCCGAGAGCGCCGAGGACGCCGCCGAGGACGCCGAGGAGCCCACCGCCACCGTGGTCTTCCTGGAGGACCGCCAGGACGAGCCCGGCGACGACCTCGACGACGACCTCTCCGACCTGATCGCCTTCTCCGACGCCGACGCCGAGCGCTTCGGCCTCCCCGTCGGCCGCGACCGCGAGGACGACGAGGACGACGGGCAGGACGACGAGTCCGCCGCCGAGGGCCCCGCCGCCGAGGAGCAGCTGCCCGCCGAGCTGCCCTTCGGGTACGAGCAGGAGCCCGTGCTCAGCGGCCCGGTCCGCCGCAGCATCGTCGGCCGCTCCGCCGAGGAGGTGGACCACGCCCCGCCGCGCGGCCGCTACGCCCCCGCCCTGCCGGCCCGCAGCGCCCGCGCCCGCGCGGCGTCCCGCTGGGGCGGCGAGGCCGGCGGCATCGTGGTGCCGGGCCCGGGCGGCCGCAGCGCCGTGCCGTGGATGATCGGCGGCGGAGTCGCCCTGATCGGCGGCGCCGTGGTGCTGGTCAGGACCCTGCGCCGACGCTAGGGCGGGCTCTGGGGCCCCGGGGCCCGTCCGGTGGATCCGGTCGGGACCGCTCGGCCCGGCCCGGAGGGCAGGCCCCGGACAGGCCCTAGACTGAACGCTCATGAGCAACGACCGCGACGCCCTGCTGGCACAGATCAAGGACAAGGCCGTCGTGCACGGCAAGGTCACCCTTTCCTCCGGCAAGGAGGCCGACTACTACGTCGACCTGCGCCGGATCACGCTGGACGGCCAGGCCGCCCCGCTGGTCGGCCGGGTGATGCTGGACGCGACCGCCCACCTGGAGTACGACGCCGTCGGCGGTCTGACCCTCGGAGCCGACCCGGTGGCCACCGCGATGCTGCACGCCGCCGCTGCGCGCGGCCGCGAGCTGGACGCCTTCGTGGTCCGCAAGGCGGGCAAGGCGCACGGCCTGCAGCGCCGGATCGAGGGCCCGGAGGTCAAGGGCCGCCGGGTGCTGGCCGTCGAGGACACCTCCACCACCGGTGGCTCGGTGCTGACCGCCGTCGAGGCGCTGCGCGAGGCGGGCGCCGAGGTGGTCGGCGTCGCGGTGATCGTGGAGCGTGGCGGCGCGGCCGCGGTCGAGGAGACCGGCCTGCCGTACGTCACCGCGTACACCCTGGACGACCTGGGCCTCTGAGCCCGGCGCGGCGGCCCGCAAGCCCGCACAGCCGCCCACGGCCCGCAAGGCCTGCGCGCGGACGCACAACGGCCGGGGCCGGGCCCTGTTCCACGTGGAACAGGGCCC
>NZ_JBHXTG010000045.1:0-72354 GCF_042677465.1 Kitasatospora sp. NPDC127111 | reverse complement strand
AACCCGGAAGCTAAGCCTCACAGCGCCGATGGTACTGCAGGGGGGACCCTGTGGGAGAGTAGGACGCCGCCGAACAATCATTCACAGAGAACCCCTGATCCCTCAAGGATCAGGGGTTCTCTGCATTCCCGGCGCCTTTTCAACGCTGGTCCGGGCCGGTCCGGCCGGTCCGGATCGATTCCGGCCTCGGCCGGCGGCCACCCCATCAACATGGCGCTAAAACTGCCAGGTCAGCGGCTGGATCGCTGGCAAATCGTCCGTTACGCCGTAGTCTCGAAGGCGAAGGGAACTGGTGTCCGGGGTGGTCGCCGGGCAGGGCCGGATCAAGAATGGTGCTCATGGGACGCGGCAGGCTGCGGATCTACCTCGGGGCGGTGCCCGGGGTCGGCAAGACGTACGCCATGCTCGCCGAGGCGCACCGGCGGCTGGAGCGCGGGACCGATGTCGTGGTGGCGTTCGTCGAGGACCACGGGCGGCAGCACACCACCGCGCTGGTGGCCGGCCTGGAGGTCGTTCCCCGCCGGGCGCTGACGCACCGGGGAGCCGCGTTCACCGAGATGGACCTCGACGCCGTGCTGGCCCGTCGGCCGCAGGTGGCCCTGGTGGACGAGCTGGCGCACACCAATGTGCCGGGGTGCCGCAACGGCAAGCGCTGGCAGGACGTCGAGGAGCTGCTGGCGGCCGGGATCGACGTCATCTCGACCGTGAACATCCAGCACCTGGAGTCGCTGGGCGACGTGGTGGAGGGCATCACCGGGGTCCGGCAGCGTGAGACCGTGCCGGACGAGGTGGTCCGGCGGGCCGACCAGATCGAGCTGGTCGACATGGACCCGCAGGCCCTGCGGCGCCGGCTGGCGCACGGCAACGTGTACGCGCCGGAGAAGATCGACGCGGCCCTCGCCAACTACTTCCGCCCGGGGAACCTGACCGCGCTGCGCGAGCTCGCGCTGCTCTGGACGGCCGACCGGGTCGACGAGTACCTGCAGAAGTACCGGGCCGAGCAGGGGATCAAGGGCACCTGGCAGGCCCGGGAGCGGATCGTGGTCGGCCTGACCGGCGGCCCGGAGGGCGCGACGCTGATCCGCCGGGCCGCCCGGATCGCGGCCCGTGGCTCCGGCGGTGAGCTGCTCGCCGTGCACATCTCCCGCTCGGACGGCCTGGCCGGTCCGGGGTCGGGTTCCTCGCAGGCGCTGATCGAGCAGCGGGCGCTGGTGGAGAGCCTGGGCGGCTCCTTCCACGCCGTCCTCGGCGACGATCCGGCGGACGGGTTGCTGGACTTCGCCCGTGGTGTCAACGCGACCCAGATCGTGTTGGGCACCAGCCGCCGGCCGGCCTGGCAGTACCTCTACGATCCGGGCGTCGGCGCCACCGTGACCCGGGCGTCCGGCGACATCGACGTGCACATCGTCACCCACGAGCACGCCGCGAAGGGCCTCGGCCGGGTGCCGATCCGCAAGGTCACCGATCTGGGCCGGCCGCGGGCCATCGCGGGCTGGCTGATCGGTCTCGCCGGGCCACCGCTGCTCGCGCTGCTGCTCACCCAGGTGGAGGGCCTCGGGCTCTCCACCGACATGCTGCTGTTCCTGTCGCTGACGGTGTGCGCGGCGCTGGTCGGCGGGCTGTTCCCGGCGATCGCCTCCGCCCTGGTCGGCTCCACCGCGCTGAACTACTACTTCGCTCCGCCGATCCACACCTTCACCATCGACGAGCCGCAGAACATCATGGCGGTGGCCATCTTCACCGCCGTCGGCATCGCGGTCGCCTCGGTGGTGGACCTCGCCGCCCGGCGCACCCACCAGGCGGCGCGCAGCCAGACCGAGGCGCAGACGCTCAGCGCGCTGGCCGGCACCGTGCTGCGCGGCGCACCGGGTGGGGACGGCGTGCTGACCGCCCTGCTGGAGCAGGTCAGGGAGACGTTCCAGCAGGACTCCGCCGCGCTGCTGGAGCGGTCCGACCCGCTCGGTCCGTGGCAGGTGGTCGCGGCGGCCGGCCCGCACCCTCCGGACCGGCCCGAGAGCGCGGACGTGGACGTCCCGGTCGGCGACACGCTGGCCCTGGCGCTGTGCGGCCGGGTGCTGCCCGCCGAGGACCGCCGGCTGCTCGGCGCCTTCGCCGCCCAGGCCGCGGTGCTGCTGGAGCGGCGCCGGCTGGCCGGGGAGGCGGCGGCGGCCCGCCGCGAGGCCGAGGGCAACCGGATCCGTACCGCCCTGCTCGCCGCCGTCTCGCACGACCTGCGCACCCCGTTGGCCGGGATCAAGGCCTCGGTCAGCTCGCTGCGGTCGGCGGACGTGGAGTGGGACGAGGAGGACGAGGCCGAGCTGCTGGCGGGTATCGAGGCCGGCGCCGACCGGCTCGACCATCTGATCAACAACCTGCTCGACATGAGCCGGCTGCAGACCGGCACCGTCACCCCGCTGATCCAGGAGACCGACCTGGACGAGGTGGTGCCGTTCGCGCTCGGCGGGGTCCCGCCGGAGGCCGTCCGGCTGGACGTCCCGGAGACGCTGCCGATGATCCGGGCCGACGGCGGGCTGCTGGAACGCTCGCTCGCCAACCTGGTCGAGAACGCGGTCAAGTACAGCCCGGCCGGGGTGAAGGTGCTGGTCAAGGCGGACGCGCTGGTTCCGGCGGGCGGGCCCGGCCGGGTCGAGCTGCGGATCGTCGACCGCGGTCCGGGCGTGCCCGAGGACGCCAAGGAACGGATCTTCGCACCGTTCCAGCGGTACGGGGACGCGCCGCGCGGCGCCGGGGTGGGCCTCGGGCTCGCCGTGGCGCGGGGCTTCGTCGAGGCGATGGACGGCACCGTCACCGCCGAGGACACCCCGGGCGGCGGCCTCACCATGGTCGTCACCCTGCCGGCCGCCGACCGCCCGCCCGAACCGCCCGGACCTACCGGATCCGCTGGACCTGACGAGTCCGCCGACCGGATCGGGCCGTCCGAACGGGCCGCGAGCCCGACCGGTCCGGCCGAGCCTCCCGAGGCGGCGGCCGGCCTTCCGTCCCCCGCATGACCACCCCTTCCGACAGCTGTGAAAGGCGGAGCCCGCATGACCCGGGTCCTCGTCGTGGACGACGAACCGCAGATCGTCCGCGCGCTGGTGATCAACCTCAAGGCCCGCAAGTACGAGGTGGACGCGGCCCACGACGGCACGAGCGCGCTGGAGCTGGCCGCCGCCCGTCACCCCGACGTGGTCGTCCTCGACCTGGGCCTGCCCGACATGGACGGCGTCGAGGTGATCAAGGGCCTGCGCGGTTGGACCAGGGTCCCGATCATCGTGCTCTCCGCCCGGCACGCGTCCGACGAGAAGGTCGAGGCGCTGGACGCCGGCGCCGACGACTACGTCACCAAGCCGTTCGGCATGGACGAGCTGCTCGCCCGGATGCGCGCCGCCGTCCGCCGGGCCGAGCCGGTGGCCGGTGAGGACGACTCCCTGGTGGTCACCGACAGCTTCACCGTCGACCTCGCGGCCAAGAAGGTGAACCGGGACGGCACGGACGTCCGGCTCACCCCGACCGAGTGGCACCTGCTGGAGGTCCTGGTCCGCAACGCCGGGCGGCTGGTGAGCCAGACCCAGCTGCTCCAGGAGGTCTGGGGGCCCGCCTACCGGACCGAGACCAATTACCTGCGGGTCTACCTGGCCCAGCTGCGGCGCAAACTGGAACGCGACCCCTCGCACCCGCGTCACTTCATCACCGAGCCGGGCATGGGGTACCGCTTCGAGGGCTGACCGCGAGCTGCCGGGGGGCGTGGGGTTGCCGAATACCCGCTGCGGGTATCCCGGCGCGTTCGCGGCCTGCCACCGGGGGCTCCGGAGCCGGTAGCCTTTCCGACATGAGTGGTGACATCAGCAGCGACCAGCCGCAGGGCCGCTTCCGCCGTTTGCTCAGCCGGCTGACCTCCTCCGCGGAGGAGCTGCAGGCGGAGGAGCTGCGCCAGGAGAGCGCGGCGGAGTCGGGCTGCACTCCGATCGCCAGCTGCGGGGACCGTGAACTGGTCACCGTCGCCGGCACCCTGCGCACCGTGACCCTCCGCCCCCGGGCCGGCGTGCCCGCGCTGGAGGCCGAGCTCTTCGACGGCACCGAGGCGCTGGACGTGGTCTGGCTCGGCCGCCGCTCCATCGCGGGCATAGAGCCCGGCCGCCGGCTGGTCGCCAGCGGCCGGATCAGCCACGCACGCGGGCGCCGCGTGCTGTTCAACCCCCGCTACGAGCTGCGTCCGGTCGGACACGGGAGCGAGTGAGCGTGAGCAACCAGCCCGGCGGCGAGCCCGCCGCCCAGCTAGGCCTGGCCGAGGCCGCCCCCGTCGACGACGAGGCGGCCCGACAGGCGGCCGCCTCCAAGGAGGCCGCCGAGAACGTGATGCAGGCCTTCGGCGGCGTGCGCGGCATGATCGACATGACGCTGCCCGGCCTGGTCTTCATCGTCACGTTCAACATCACCCACCAGGTTTCGGCGGCCGCCTGGGCCGCGCTCGGCCTGAGCGCCCTGTTCGTGGTGGCGCGGCTGGCCAAGCGGGAGACCGTGCAGCACGCCTTCAGCGGCGTGTTCGGGGTCGCCATCGGGGCCTGGATCTCGATGAAGACCGGCAAGGCGGAGAACTTCTACCTGCCCGGCCTGCTCTGGAACGTCGGCTACTGCATCGGCCTGGCCGTGTCGGCGTTGGTGCGCTGGCCGCTGATCGGCGTCATGCTCGGCCCGGTCACCGGCGAGATGTTCACCTGGCGCAAGGAGAACCCGGGCCGGCTCGCCGCCTACACCAAGGCGACCTGGGCCTGGGTGGTGATCATGGGCATCAAGCCGGTGATCCTCTTCCCGCTGTACTTCACCCACAACGTCAACCTGCTCGGCTGGCTCAAGGTCGCCCTGGGCATCCCGCCGATGCTGCTGGCGATGTACGTCACGTGGCAGATCCTGCTGAAGGCGCCGCCGCCGATCAAGGCGCAGCTGGACGAGGAACCGGAGCAGGAGCCGGCCGCGGCCGACCGGAAGTGAGCGACCCACGCGGGAGGGCCCGCACTCGACATCGAGTGCGGGCCCTCTCGGTGTTCCGCGGAGCGTTCGCCCGGGGCGCCTACCGGGGCGCCGCTACTGGGCGCCGGAGGAGGTCGAGAGCAGGTTCTCCAGCTCCTCCTCGCGCTCCTGGGCGGCGACGAAGAGCAGCTCGTCGCCACCCTCCAGGGTGTCGTCCTTGCCCGGGGTGAGCACCCGGCCCTCGCGGATGATGGTCACCAGCGAGGTGTCCGGCGGCCACGGCACGTCGCCGACGCGGGTGCCGACCAGCTCGGTGTCGGCGGCCAGGGTGAGCTCGACCAGGTTGGCGTTGCCCTGGCTGAAGCGCATCAGCCGGACCAGGTCGCCGACGCTGACGGCCTCCTCGACCAGGGCGGACATCAGGCGCGGGGTGGAGACGGCGACGTCCACGCCCCAGGACTCGTTGAAGAGCCACTCGTTCTTCGGGTTGTTCACCCGGGCGACCACCCGCGGCACCCCGTACTCGGTCTTCGCGAGCAGCGAGACGACCAGGTTGACCTTGTCGTCACCGGTCGCGGCGATCACCACGTGGCAGCGCTGCAGGGCGGCCTCGTCCAGCGAGGTGATCTCGCAGGCGTCGGCCAGCAGCCACTCCGCCATCGGGACCCGCTCCACCGAGATGGAGTTGGGGTTCTTGTCTATCAGCAGGACCTCGTGGCCGTTCTCCAGCAGCTCGCCCGCGATCGAGCGGCCGACGGCACCGGCTCCGGCAATGGCGACTCGCATCAGTGACCCTCCTTCTCCGGGCCCTGCGCGAACGCGGCCTCGACCGCCGCGAGGTCGGCGCGGCGCAGCATCACGTGCACCAGGTCGCCCTCCTGGACCACCATCTGGGGCGCGGGCAGGACGCCCTCGCCGAGACGGGTGACGAACGACACCCTGGCGCCGGAGGCCTCCTCCAGCTGGCTCAGCCGGTGGCCGACCCAGTCGGGGTGGTAGGCGACCTCGGCGAGCTGGACGGTGCCGCTCGGGTCCTGCCAGAGCGGCTCGGCGCCGCTCGGCAGCAGCCGGCGCAGCATCTGGTCGGCCGTCCAGCGGACGGTGGCCACGGTCGGGATGCCCAGGCGCTGGTAGACCTCGGCGCGCCGGGGGTCGTAGATCCGGGCGGCGACGTTCTCGACGCCGAAGTTCTCCCGGGCCACCCGCGCGGCGATGATGTTGGAGTTGTCACCGCTGGAGACGGCGGCGAACGCGCCGGCCTCCTCGATGCCCGCCTCCTTGAGGGTGTCCTGGTCGAAGCCGACACCCGTCACCCGGCGCCCGTTGAATCCGGCGCCCAGTCGGCGGAAGGCCGTCGGGTCCTGGTCGACGACGGCGACCGAGTGGCCCTGTTTCTCCAGCGCTCTGGCGAGGGCGGAGCCCACGCGGCCGCAGCCCATGATGACGATGTGCACCGGCGCTACCTCACCCGTCCCGTTGGGGTCTTGACCTGCGCAAACACCGTTCGTCATCCTTTCCCGCCCCGCTGTCCGGGGCGAGCGTTCTCGTGGTCGCACGGCTCGACAACCTGAGTGTTGCCCGCCTGCTCGTATCCGACACGCTAGCCGGTCCACCGAACACAGTCGCGACGAAGGGGGGGCCATGAGTCGGACCTCGGGGCCAACAGCCCCTACGATTCCATCGTGCCTATGCCGACTGACCTTCCGAAACGCATCCTGATCGGGCGTGCGCTGCGCAGCGACAAGCTCGGGGAAACGCTGCTCCCCAAGCGCATCGCGCTGCCCGTCTTCGCCTCGGACGCACTCTCCTCGGTCGCGTACGCGCCCGAGGAGATCCTGCTGACACTCTCCCTGGCGGGTGCGTCGGCCATCCACTTCTCATGGCAGATCGGCGTCGTCGTCGCCATCGTGATGCTCGCGGTGGTGGCCTCGTACCGGCAGAACGTGCACGCGTACCCGAGCGGCGGTGGCGACTACGAGGTCGCCACCGTGAACCACGGCGCCAACTCCGGCCTGGTGGTCGCGAGCGCGCTGATGGTGGACTACATCCTCACCGTGGCGGTCTCCACGACCTCCGGGGTGGCCAACGTGGTCTCCGCGGTGCCGTCGCTGCGCGGCCACGAGCTCACCCTCTCGGTGGTCGTGGTCATCCTGCTGATGGGCATGAACCTGCGCGGCGTCCGGGAGTCCGGGAGCGCCTTCGCCGTCCCGACGTACGCCTTCATGGTCGGCGTGATCGGCATGGTGGTGTACGGCGTGGTCCGGCACTTCGGGTTCGGCCAGGAGATGCCCGCCGAGAGCTCCGGCTTCCACCTGGAGGCCACCGCCGGCAACGAGTCGCTGGCCGGCTTCGCGATGGTGTTCCTGCTGCTGAAGGCGTTCTCCTCGGGTTGTGCCGCGCTGACCGGCGTCGAGGCGATCTCCAACGGCGTGCCCGCCTTCCGGAAGCCGAAGAGCAAGAACGCCGCGACGACGCTGCTGATGATGGCCTCGATCGCCGTCGTGATGTTCATGGGGATCATCTGGCTGGCCCGGCTCACCGGCGTCCAGATGGCCGAGGAGCCCGCCGAGCAGCTGGTCGGCGCGGGCAGCGACTACCACCAGAAGACCGCGCTCGCCCAGATCAGCGAGGCCGTGTTCTCCAACTTCACGCCCGGCTTCTACTTCGTCGCCGCCGTGACCGGCCTGATCCTGGTGCTGGCCGCCAACACCGCGTTCAACGGCTTCCCGGTGCTCGGCTCGATCCTCGCCCAGGACCGCTACCTGCCGCGCCAGCTGCACACCCGTGGTGACCGGCTGGCCTTCTCCAACGGCATCATCCTGCTGGCGCTGGCGGCGATCCTGTTCATCATCGCCTTCGACGCCGACCCGACGCGGCTGATCCAGCTCTACATCGTCGGCGTCTTCGTGTCCTTCAACATGAGCCAGTCCGGCATGATCCGGCACTGGACCAGGGGGCTGCGGACCGAGACCGACCCGGCCAAGCGCCGGCACATGCAGCGCAGCCGGGCGATCAACACGTTCGGCCTGGTGATGACCATGGCCGTGCTGATCGTCGTCCTGGCCACGAAGATCAGCCACGCCTGGATCGCGATCGCCGCGATGGTCGTGCTGTTCGTGATGATGAAGGCGATCCGCCGGCACTACGACCGGGTCTCGGAGGAGCTGGTCGCCGCCGAGGAGGCGGACGACGTGGTGCTGCCCACCCGGGTGCACGCCATCGTCCTGGTCTCCAAGCTGCACAAGCCGGCCCTGCGCGCCCTCGCGTACGCGCGGCTGGCCCGCGCCCACACGCTGGAGGCCGTCACCGTCAACGTGGACCCGGCGGACACCGCGGCGCTGCGCGAAGAGTGGGACGAGCGCGGGATCGAGGTGCCGCTCAAGGTGCTGGACTCGCCGTTCCGCGAGATCACCGGGCCGGTCCTGGACTACGTCAAGAACCTGCGCCGGAGCAGCCCGCGCGACGTGGTCTCGGTCTACATCCCCGAGTACGTGGTCGGTCACTGGTACGAGCACCTGCTGCACAACCAGAGCGCGCTGCGGCTCAAGGGCCGCCTGCTGTTCAAGCCCGGGGTGATGGTGACCTCGGTGCCGTGGCAGCTGGAGTCCTCCGAGCGGCGCAAGCCGCAGAAGGCCTGGTCGGCGCCGGGTGCCGTCCGGCGTGGCGAGCCGCGGGCGCCGAAGGCCGTAAAGTCGAATGTCTCCGCAACGCCGGACGCGACGTCCGGCGGTAAGGCCGCCGGCTCCGCTGACAGCAGCAAGGACTCCTCCCAGTGACCCGCAACACCCCGTCCCGCTCCCACGGTTCGTCCGGTTCGTCCGGCGGCTCCGGCAAGGGCGCCCGCAAGGGCGGCGCCGGCAAGCCCGGGCAGGTCGCCCGGCCGCGCTGGGGCAAGCCGGTGCGCCCGGCCGCCACCGACCGCGAGGGCTACACCGCGCAGACGGCGCCGCTCGCGCCGGGGGAGCGCGCTCCGGAGCCCGCCGAGCGCCCGGAGCGCGCGCCGCGCGCCGAGCGCCAGGGGGCCGCCGAGCCGCGGAAGGAGAAGGCCCGGGGCGGGGAGCGTCCGCGCAAGCAGACCGTCCGGCCGCCGAAGGCGCTGCGCCCCACCCGCGCCCCGCGTTCCGAGGCCGCCCCCAAGGGCCCCGGCGGGGACCCGCTGGTCGGCGAGCGCTACGAGGTCGAGGTCGGCCCGGTCGCGCACGGCGGCGGGCACTGCGTGGCCCGGCACGAGGGCCGGGTGCTGTTCGTCCGGCACGCGCTGCCCGGCGAGAAGGTCGTCGCGCTGGTCACCGAGGGCACCACGAAGTCGCGCTTCCTGCGCGCCGACGCGGTGGAGATCCTGGAGCCCGCCAAGGACCGGATCGCTCCGCCGTGCCCGTTCGCCGGGCCCGGCAAGTGCGGCGGCTGCGACTGGCAGCACGTCACCCCCGGGGGGCAGCGCAAGCTCAAGGTGCAGGTGCTCACCGAGCAGCTGGCGAAGCTGGCCGGCCTCACCCCGGCCGAGGCCGGATGGGACGGCAGTGTCGAGCCGGTCGGCGGCAAGCTCCCGGCCGGGCAGGTGCCGGCCTGGCGCACCCGGATGCAGTACGCGGTCGACCCGGCCAGCGGCAAGGTCGGGCTGCGCAAGCACCGCTCGCACGAGATCCAGCCGATCGACCGCTGCCTGATCGCCGCCGAGGGCGTCACCGAGCTGGGCATCGAGTCGCGTGACTGGCCCGGTGTCGCCACCGTCGAGGTGGTCGCCGCGTCCGGTTCCTCCGACCGCCAGGTGGTGCTCACCCCGGCGCCCGGCGCCCAGCTGCCGCTGGTCGAGCTGGACAAGCCGGTGTCGATCAGCCGGATCGACGAGCAGGGCGGCGTCCACCGGGTGCACGGCCGCACCTTCGTGCGCGAGCGGGCGGCCGGCCGCACCTGGCGGGTCAGCAACGGCGGCTTCTGGCAGATCCACCCCGAGGCCCCGGACACCCTGGTCGACGCCGTCCTGGACGGCCTGGACCCGCAGTGGGGCGAGAACGCGCTCGACCTGTACTGCGGCGTCGGGCTGTTCGCCGGCGCGCTGGCCGACCGGGTCGGCGAGGACGGCGCGGTGCTCGGCATCGAGTCGGCCAAGCAGGCCGTGATCGACGCCCGGCACAACCTGGCCGCGCTGGACAACGTCCGGATCGAGTGCGACCGGGTCGAGACGCTGCTGCCGCGCACCGGCATCACCGCCACCGACCTGATCGTCCTCGACCCGCCGCGGGCCGGGGCCGGCCGCGAGACCGTCGCCCACCTGGTCGGACTCGAGGCCCGCCGGATCGCCTACGTCGCCTGCGACCCGGCCGCGCTCGCCCGTGACCTCGCGTTCTTCCGCGAGGGCGGCTACCGCCCGGTCTCGCTGCGCGCCTTCGACCTCTTCCCGATGACCCACCACTTCGAGTGCGTGGCCATCCTGGAGCCGGTCGGCGAGTAGTCCGACGGCCGGACGTGACGCGACACGGAGGCGGTACCCGGGTTCCGGGTGCCGCCTCCGCGCGTTGGGTCGTGGTGACGCGGGCGCCGCTCAGCGCAGGTTCTGTTCCTCTTCCTCCGTGCTGTGCGGCAGGCTGATGCCGTGCTGGGCGGCGAGCCGGATGAGACCGGCGATGCGGCCCTCGTACGCCTGGACGCCGTCGGCGTCCCCTTCGGCGCGCGCGGCGGCGAGGTCCTTGCGGGCCTGGATGAGCTGCTCGCGCAGCTCCTGGTCGAACAGGGCTGTCATTGCCGGCCTCCACACCGGTCGGTGCCGCTCCAGGGAATCCTCGGGGCAGTTCAGAGTCTCGGAAGGTGAAGAACTCTTCAAGTCTCGCTCCTCGGGGCCGCTCCGCAGGCCCTTCCGCGCCGATCGGGAGGGGTGATCCGGGAGAGCCAGCCGCCGCGGGCCCGCGGGCGTGGGTTGGGCGCGGGTCCGGGCGGGCAGGGCGCTTGCAGGGCGTGTGACGGGTGTGCGTGCGCCCTTGTTGTGCTAGCACTTCGGCGCTAGCTTGAGGCTCATGGGTAAGAAGCAGCTGAACGTCCGGGTGGACGCCACCACCGCGGAGATGGCCCGGGAGCGGGCGGAGCAGCAGGGGATCAGCATGAACCAATACATCGAGCGCCTGGTCCAGCAGGACATGGGCGAGTCCGGGCGGGCGTTCGTCGACGCCGCCGCGCAGTTCATGAAGGAGTACGAGACGGCGTTCCTGGCCGAGTTCGGTGGCACGGCCGACCTCCAGGACGTGCGCCGTTGAACCTGGAGGTCGACCTCTCGTGGCTGCTCATGACCGCCGAGCAGTACACGCCCGGTGACCCGCAGGTCACCGACTACGGATCGCTGCTCGCGGCGGTCACCCGCCACCAGGCCGAGATCTTCGACATCGCGGTCTACCCCGAACCGCAGGACCGCGCCGCCGCCCTGATGCACCAGCTCATCCGGGTGCCGGCCCTGGAGAAGACCAACGAGCTGTTCGCCACCGCCGTCGCCTACGCCTACCTGGTGGCCAGCGGCTGCACGGTCGCGACCACCGCCCGCGAGGTGCGCAGCCTCGCCCGGGCCATCCGCGAGGGGCGGATCGGCGTGTCCGGGGTAGCCGAGCGGCTGGCCGCGTGGGTGGTGGACGAGGCCGAGGGCGAGGGCGTCAGCGGCGAGGACGACGAGGACTCGGACTGAACCGGCGGGGTGGCACCCGCCGGTCACGCCCCGGGCGCGCCGTCCGGCGCGGGCTCGGCGATCAGCGCCGTCGCGAACGGGCGGAAACCGGCCCGGCGGTAGATCCGGGCGACGTCCTCGTCGGCGGCGGACAGGAAGACCGTCCGCACGCCGTTGGCCCGCGCGTGCGCGACCAGCGCCGCGGTGACCGCGAGGCCGAGGCCCTGTCGCCGACCCGACGGCAGGGTGCCGACGCCGGCCACCTCGGTGACCGGCCCGACCGGGTTGTGCTGGCCGGCGCAGAGCGCCGAACCGTCCCGGACGGCCGCGGCGAGCACGGTCTGCCCGGCGGTGATCCGCCCGGCGATCCGTGCGACCGTGCCGTCCGCCGCCGACTTCTCGGCGGCGGCGGCGAGTTCGTCCGGGCCGGCGGTGCCCAGCGCGGTGCCGGGTTCGCCGAACGCCAGGTGCGGGACGGCCACGGCGCTCGCGAGGTCCGGGTCGTCGGCGGCCAGGACCCGCACCGACACGCCCTCGGGCAGCACGTGGTCCGTAAGGGCGGGCTCGTCCTCCGGCCCGAGCACCAGCAGCGGGTGCTCGTGCACCGCGAGCCCGGCCTCCTCCACCGCCGCGCGCAGCTGCGGGTCGTGCTCGGCCACCCACTCGAACGCCTCCGGCACGCCCAGCTCGCGCTGGCGGGCCAGCACCCGGCGGACGTCCTCGGCGGTGGCGGCCGGGCCGGTGTGCCCGAGCGCCGGGCGGGCGTAGTAGGGCCAGCCCTGGCCCTTGGGGACGAACAGGCTCAGCGGACCGAAGTCCTCGACCCGGGCCGCAGCGCGCGGCACGGCGTCGTAGTAGTGCTCGATCTCGGCGAGCAGGTCGCGGAAGGCAGGGTCGGAGGGATCAAGATCGTCGACGTTCACGTCGTGCATCCTGGCAGGATCGTCGTGGACCTGCCAGTGGTTTCGGTCGCAACCCCCGGGGAGTCGACCGACCGGGGGGCGCGCCGGCGGGCGGGGCCGGAGCCCGGGCAATTCGGACGGATTGTTGCCGAACGCTTACAGGCCGGGCGATCTTGCGTGTGGACGCCATGGCATTCTGGGGCCTTTACAGCTCTGCCGGACCGGAACGGCGGACGTCCGCGCTGGGCGAGGCGAGGGGGATGGACAGGCTCATGAGGCTCTGCTTTCTGGTCGAGGAGCACTACCGGCACGACGGCATGCCGCTCGACGTGGTGCGCCAGCTCACCGCCTGGGGGCACCGGGTGGACGTGCTGCGTCCCGGCGACTCGCTGATGGCGATCTCGGAGTCCGTCCGCGCCGGCAGCCACGACGCCTGGGTGCTCAAGACCGTCTCCGGAGGCCCCGGCCTCACCCTCCTCGAAGCGGCCGCCGCCGTCGGCCTCACCACCGTCAACGACGTCCGGTCCATCCGCGGCGTCCGCGACAAGGCGCTCGCCGCGGTGATCGCCCGCACCCGCGGCCTGCCCGTCCCCGTCACCTACGCCGCCGCCCGCTGGGAACGGCTCGCGGAGATCCCCGCCTCCGAGTACCCGCTGGTGGTCAAGCCCGCCGACGGCAGCTCCGGGCGGGCCGTCCGGCTCGTCCGCACGCCCGACGAGCTGCTCGCGCTCGGCCCCCTCCTCGCCGGCGAGGGCCTGCTGATCGCCCAGCCCTACGTGCCCAACTCCGGAACCGACCTCAAGGTGTACTGCGTCGACGGCGAGCTGTACGCGACCGAGCGGTGCTCGCCGCTGCACCCCGGGCAGGGCGTGCGCGAGCGGCAGGTGCCGCTGCCCGCCGAGGTCGCGCGGATCGCCGCCCAGGTGGGCGAGGTGTTCGGGCTCGACCTGTACGGCGTGGACGTGCTGCTCGGCCCGGAGGGTCCGGTGGTCGTCGACATCAACGACTTCCCCAGCTTCCGTCAGGTGCCGGACGCGGTCGCCCGGGTCGCCCGGGCGGTGCTGCGGCTGGCCCGCACCGGGACGGCGGTCTCGGCCCCGGCTCCCGCGCTGGTCCACCAGCCGGTGGACGGACTGCCGGTGGACGCACTGCCGGTGGGCGGACTGCCGGTGCCGGTGCCGGTGCCGGTGTCGGAGGCGGTCCGGCTGCCCGTGCAGGGTGCGGCGGCGCGCGGTGGCGCGGTGCACGGTGCCGCGGTGCACGGTACGGCCGTGGGCGGCGCGGCGGTGGGCGTCGGCGGGGTGCTCGGCATCGGCGGGACGGGGTTCGTCAACGGCGCGGTGGGCGGAGCGATATGAGGATCTGCCTGCTCACGCCCGACCCCGGTCACCCGCTGCTCGCCGCCACCGCCGCGCTGCTCGCCCCGGACCACCGGGTCGAGAGCCTCGACCCCACCACCGGCGACACCCCGCCCGCCGAGCGGCTCGGGCCCGGCCCGCTCGCCGACGTCTACCTGCTCAAGGCCCGCACCCCGCAGGCGCTCGCGCTCGCCCGCCACCTGGAGGAGCGCGGCGCCCCCGTCGTCAACTCCGCCGCCGCGACCGAGCTCTGCCAGGACCGCACCGCGATGGCCGGGCTCGCCCACCGCGCCGGCCTGCCCTTCGCCGCCAACCGCACCGCCGAGAGCCTGGCCGAACTGGCCGAGAACCTGCACCCCACCGACTATCCGGTGGTGGTCAAGAGCCGCCACAGCCGCCGCCAGGACCTCGTGGCCCGCGCCGACGACCCCGGGCGGCTGCGAGCCCTGGCCGAGCGGTGGCCGGGCGAACCCGTCGTCGCCCAGCCCTACGTCGCCAACACCGGCTGGGACCAGAAGATCTGGGTCGTCGACGGGCAGGTGTTCTGCGAGCGCCGCCGCTCCGAACTCGCGGTGGACGAGCAGCCGGTCCAAGGCCGGTTCGGCCCCGCCGAGCTGCCCGCCGACCGCGCCGGACTGGCCCTGCGGGTCGGTGAGGTCTTCGGCCTCGACGTCTACGGCGTGGACCTGCTCGACGGGCCGGCCGAACCCGTCATCGTCGACGTCAACGCCTTCCCGGGCATCCGCGGCCAGGCCGGCGCCCCCGAGGCGCTCGCCGCGCTGGCCCTGCGCACCGCCGCCCGGGGCGGCGGGAACCCCCGGCTCCCGGGCCCCCGGCTCCCGGGTCCGCTTCCGGGCCTGCTCCCGGGTCCGCTTCCGGGCCTGCTCCCCGGTCAGCGGGATGCGCCGCCGCGCACCGCCGGTCGTTAGGCTTGCCCTTCCGGCCGGGACGCACGACCGGATGGCGAGAGAAGACGGACGTTGCTGCAGGACATCGAGCCCTACCTGGCGTGCCCGCACTGCGCGCAGGCCCTCACCCTCGACGGGCGCACCCTGCGCTGCCCGACCGGGCACAGCTTCGACGTCGCCAAACAGGGCTACGTCAGCCTGCTCGCCGGCGACGCCCACACCGGCACCGGTGACACCGCCGAGATGGTGGCCGCCCGCAGCGACTTCCTCGCCGCCGGTCACTACCGACCGATCGCCGACGCGCTCGCCGACGCCGCCGCGGCCACCGCGCCCGAAGGCCTCGTCGCCGACCTGGGCGCCGGCACCGGCCACTACCTCGCCCACGTGCTCGACGCCCTGCCCGCGCTGCCCGGCGCCGCCCTCGACATCTCCAAGTACGCGCTCCGCCGCGCGGCCAAGGCCCACCCCCGGATCGGTGCCGTCGTCTGCGACGCCTGGCGCCCGCTGCCGTTGCGGGACTCCTCCGCCGGCCTCGTCCTGAACGTCTTCGCCCCGCGCAACGGCCCCGAGATCCGCCGGGTGCTGCGCCCCGGCGGCACCCTGCTGCTGGTCTCGCCCACCCCGCGCCACCTGCGCGAACTGGTCACCGCGCTCGGGCTGCTCTCCGTCGACGAGGAGAAGCAGCGCCGGATCGACGAGAAGCTCGGCCCCCACCTCGCGCCGGCCGGGCAGCAGGAGGTCGAGTTCACCCTGCGGCTCTCCGCCGCCGACGTCCGCACCGTCGTCGGCATGGGCCCGAGCGCCTGGCACACCGACCGGGAGCGGCTGGCCGCCTGGCTCGCCGACCTGCCCGACCCCGTCGAGGTCACCGCCTCCGTCACGGTCGCCGCCTACCGGCGCTGAGCGGGGCGTTTGCGCCCCGGGCCCGCCCTCCCCATTGGGATGAATCTGCCGGGCAGGCACGTTTCTGCCGCCCGGGCGGCGGCTAACGTCCGACGGGTGAACCGCGACGCCACCCGGCCCGCCGTGCCGGCCCACCCTCACCAGCGGACCTCGGACCTCGGCCTGCGGGCCCCGGAACCCGGGCGGTGGATCCCGGAGCCCGAGCCGCGCGCACCCGACCTCGGCCGCCCGCCCGCGCAGCGCCCCACCGTCGAGGAACTCCGGCTCACCTCGTTCAAGTCCTACCGGCGCGCGAGCCTGCCGCTCGCGCCCCTCACCGTGCTGCACGGGCCGGCCGGCGTCGGCAAGTCCAACGCGCTCGACGCCCTCGCCGTCCTCTCCCGCCTCGCGCTCGGCGAGGAGATCACCGACTCGCTCGACGGCCTCCCCGGCCGGCCCGGTCCGCTCGCCACCCCCGTCCGCGGCGGCCTCGCCGGCTGCGTGCCGCACGGCCGCAACGCCCTCATCCTCGGCTGCACCGTCCGATCCGCCGACGGGCCGATCGGCCTCGAAGTCGTCGTCCGCACCGACGGCCCGGTCCGGATCGCCCGGGAGCAGCTCACCCTCGACGGCCGGACCCTGATGGAGACCGGCGAACAGGACCTCCGGCACCAGCGGATCAACGTCAGCTGGCACAACGACACCCGGCAGGGCGACATCCGCGCGCCTTTCCCCAACACCGCCCTGATCACCGCACAGCTCCCGCTGCGCGTCGCCGGCTCCTCACCCGGCGAGCGCACGGTCCTCGCCGCGGCGGAACACCTGCTCACCGCGCTGCGCGAGGTCTTCCCCGTCCACCCCGTGCCCGCCCTGATGCGCGGCTGGGCCCGCCCCGACCCGCAGGCCCGGCTGGTCAGCACCGCCGCCAACATCTCCGCCGTCATCGCCCGGCTCAGCAACGAGTGCTCCCGCCGCTACGGCCAACTGCTGCGCGTCGTCCAGTCCGCCGCTCCGCACCCGCTGCTCGGACTCGACCTGGCCCGGCGCGGGATCGGCACCGGAGAGCGCGTCCTCGCCGTCTTCGACGAGGGCGTCCTCGGCCGCACCGGCGCCGACCAGGCCTCCGACGGCATGCTGCGCCACCTCGCGTTCGCCGCCGTGCTGCTCACCGGCGCCGGCGTGCTCGACCTCGACCCCGCCGCCGAGGTGCCCTGGGCGCACCGCCAGCTCACCGTGCTCGCCGGGGACCTCGGCGCGGGGCTCGGCACCGAACAGACCGCCTCACTGCTCCGGCTCGCCCGCGACATGGCCGGGCGCAACCAGCTGCGGGTCCTGGCCGCACTGCAGGAGCCGGCCGCCGCCCGGGAGGCGCTCGGCGGGGACGGGGAGCTGCCGCCGGGCGTGGCGCTGGTCGAGTGCCGGCGCGACCCGGGGTCCGGGCACACCGTGCTGCGCACCGAGACCGCGCGGGTGCCGGCCCAGGGCGGGGCGCGGGTCGCGGGGGCGGTGGGGGCCGGCGCGGCGGGGGACGCCGGGCCGCCCGGGTCGGTGAGTGGAGCGGTGGCCGGGTCGGTGAGTGGGGACGCGCCCGGGGCGGTGAGTGGGCCGGTGAGCGGAGCGGTGGCTGGGTCGGTGAGTGGGGACGCGCCCGGGTCGGTGGCCGCGTCCGGGGATGCGGTAGACCTGGAGGAGTGAGTGAACGAATGACGGAACCCGCGGACCCGACCCTGGAGAGCCTGCGGCAGCGGCTGACGGCGTTCGCGGCGGCCCGCAGCTGGGAGCCCTTCCACACGCCGAAGAACCTGGCGGCGGCGTTGACCGTGGAGGCCGGCGAGCTGCTGGAGATCTTCCAGTGGCTCACGCCCGAGCAGGCGGCGGCGGTGATGTCCGACCCGGACCGCGCACACCGGGTGCGGGACGAGGTGGCCGACGTCCTGGCCTACCTGCTGCAGTTCTGCACGGCGGTCGGCGTGGACCCGCTGACCGCCCTGGCTGCCAAGATCGACCGCAACGAGCTGCGCTTCCCCGTGCCCGGTGCGGGTGGCGGTTCCGGGGCCGACGTCAAGCCGGATGTGGGCGAATAACCCTTGTGAGGGACGGAAGTTATCCACAACCCCGGGTTGTCCACAGCTTCCGAAGAGGTGGCTGCGCCGATCCGTTTCCGGGCGCACGCTTTCGCCGTGACCAGGTGCCTCCGCGGTCGAGCGACCGCGGAGGCACGGCGAGAACGTGCGGAAGGGGTGGCGGCCGATGGAGGCGCTGCGACTGATCAAGACGGCCCGGCACGCCCTGGCCGAGGCCAGGAACGTGCCGGACGTGCTGGCCGAGGCGCGGCAGGCCGCGCTGCTCACCGAGGCGGTCGGCGCCCGGCTAGCGGAGCTGGACGACGGCGAGTCGGCCGGCCTCGGGCAGCAGCTGGCGGAGGCCGGCAGCCACGCGGCGGGCTGCCTGGACCACTCTTCGGGGGAGTCCTCCGCCCTGTCGGGCCTGGGCGCGGGCGGCCGGGCCGGGCGGCTCACCGAACTCGGTGCGCCGGCCCCGATGCTGGCCGAGCTCGGCGGGCTGCTGCGGGACGTCGGCGAGACGCTGGTGGTGCTGGCCTGCGGCGCCGACACCGAGAGCCTGTACTGGACGTGCATCGACGGGGTCGACGCGGCCGCCGACTGCACGGACCTCGTCACCCGGCTGGGGCAGGTGGTCCGACAGGCGGCGGGGGAATGTGCGCCGGAGCCGGCGGAGCCCGCGGCGGCCGGCCCGCAGCTGCCGCCTCAGACCTCGGAGGCGGAGAAGTCGTTACTCGTGCTCAGGCTCGGTCCGCCGGCCGGCCGGTCGGCGGTCGCGGCACCGGACGACTGCAGCTCCGCGAGGTCCGCGGTGACCGAGGCGAGCAGCTCCTGCATCTGCTCCAGCAGGGTCTTCGGAGGGGCCGGCACCGCCGACGCGTCGGCAGCCGGATGCTGCGGCACGGCGGATGCCTCGGACCAGGGTTCGGACATGAGCGGACCTCTTCGGATCGGTAGTGCGGTGTGAAGCGGCTGGTGACGGCCCGGCACACCGGAGCCACCGCCGTTGCAACCAACGAACCGCCCGGTAGCGGGTCACCGGGCACCACTCAATGCGGTCCAACTCCCGTCGGTGGTCAGCCTCCCGGGTGAGGCGGGCTTGCCGTCGCCGAGCCGCCTCGGTTAGGGCGCGTCCCGTGGCCGGGTGGCCGGGCGACGGCGGTCGGGCGGACCGGGGACGGAGTGGTCGTACGGAGGAAACCGAAAGGGCCCCGGCGCCGTGGTGGCGCCGGGGCCCGGAACCCCGGGAAGGGGGTCAGTTGTGGGCGTGCAGCTCCGCGTTCAGACCGCCCCAGGAGCCGGAGCGGGCGATGACCTCGACCGCGCCGGTCTGGGAGTTGCGGCGGAAGAGCAGGTTGTCCTGGCCGGAGAGCTCCACGGCCTTCGCCACCTTGCCGTCCGGGGTGGTGACCCGGGTGCCGGCGGTGACGTAGAGGCCGGCCTCGACCACGCAGTCGTTGCCCAGCGAGATGCCGATGCCCGCGTTGGCGCCGAGCAGGCAGCGCTCGCCGACCGAGACGACCTGCTTGCCGCCGCCGGACAGGGTGCCCATGATCGAGGCGCCGCCGCCGATGTCGCTGTGGTCGCCGACCACGACGCCCGCACTGATCCGGCCCTCGACCATGGAGGTGCCCAGGGTGCCGGCGTTGAAGTTGACGAAGCCCTCGTGCATCACGGTGGTGCCGGAGGCGAGGTGCGCGCCGAGCCGGACGCGGTCCGCGTGGGCGATGCGCACGCCCGACGGGGCGACGTAGTCGGTCATCCGCGGGAACTTGTCGATCCCGTACACGGCGAGCTGGCCGCCCTGGGCGCGGACCGCCAGGCGGGCCTGCTCGACCTTGTCCACCTGCACCGGGCCGATGCTGGTCCACGCGACGTTGGCCAGCAGGCCGAAGAGGCCGTCCAGGTTCTGGCCGTGCGGCTTGACCAGGCGGTGGCTCAGCAGGTGCAGGCGCAGGTAGGCGTCGTGCGCGTCGATCGGCTTCTCGTCCAGCGAGGCGATCGTGGTGCGCACGGCGACCACCTCGACGCCGCGGCGCGCGTCGGCGCGCAGCGCCTCGGCCGCACCGGCGCCCAGCTCGGCCTCGGCCTGCTCGGCGGTCAGGCGGACGGTGCCGGCCGGGCCGGGCTCGGTGGCCAGCGCGGGGGCGGGGTACCAGGTGTCGAGGATGGTGCCGTCGGCGGCGATGGTGGCCAGACCTGCGGCGACGGCGCCGCTTGCGAGGGAGGTGGATTCTGCAGTCACATCGTGCACGTTAACGAATGCGGGCCCCCGGTGCCGAACACGCTCACCGTGCGGACAGGCCGCCCGCGGCTCCCGTCCGGGTCGGCGCCCAGGCGGGCGGCGGGGCCGGGCGCCCGCGAAAAGGCGGTGCCCGGGTGGCCGCTCCTCGGCAATACTCGGGCGGGTGTTCATGTCGATCTCCACCACCGGTACGGCCGAGAACCCCGCCACCGACCTGGGCTTCCTGCTGCACAAGCACCCGGGCAAGGTCCAGCGGTTCTCGACCTCACACGGCGAGGCCCACGTCTTCTACCCCGAGGCGGGCGACGAGGCCTGCACGGCCGCGCTGCTGCTCGACGTCGACCCGATCGCGCTGGTCCGCAAGGGCCGGGGCAAGGGCCGCGGCGGCTCGCCGGACTTCGCGCTCGCCCAGTACGTCAACGACCGCCCCTACGCGGCCTCCTCGCTGCTCGCGGTGGCGCTGCGGACGGTGTTCCGGACGGCGATGAAGGGCGTCTGCGAGGCCCGCCCCGGGCTGGCCGAGCAGCCCCGTCCGTTGCGGATCTCGCTGCCCGCCGTGCCGGCCAACGGTGCGGGCGACGGCGGTGGGCCGGCGATGGCGGGTCGGCTGTTCGAGCCGCTGGGCTGGCAGGTCGAGGCGTCGGCGGTCCCGCTGGACGAGACCTTCCCCGAGTGGGGCGAGTCGCGTTACGTCCGGCTGGAGCTGGCCGCGGCGGAGATCCGTCTCGCGGACGCGCTGCAGCAGCTGTACGTGCTGCTGCCGGTGCTCGACGGCGCCAAGCACTACTGGGTGGCCCCGGACGAGGTCGACAAGCTGCTCGCCGCCGGTGAGGGCTGGTTGGCCGACCACCCCGAGCAGGCGCTGATCGCGCGCCGCTACCTGTCCCGGCGGTGGACGCTCACCCGGAGGGCGATGGAGCGGCTGGAGCTGGCGCGGCTGGCGGAGGCCGACGACCGCGAGGTCGAGGAGATCGACAACGCGGTCGACGACACCGTCGACGAGGCCGCCGACGAGACCGGCCCGCAGGGGACCGGCCCGCAGGCGTCGGTGCTGCGCGGGGCGGTGTCGCCGGGGGCGGTGTCGCAGGAGCAGCGGTCCGCCGCGGACGAGGCTGCCGGCGAGAAGCCGGTCTCGCTGGCCGAGCAGCGTCGTACGGCGATCACGGCCGCGCTGCGCGAGGTCGGGGCGGCCCGGGTGGCCGACCTCGGCTGCGGGCAGGGCGAGCTGATCGGCAAACTGCTCAAGGACGCCCGGATCACCGAGGTGCTCGGCGTGGACGTGTCCGCGCGGGCGCTGTCCGCGGCCGCGCGCAAGCTGCGGCTGGAGCGGTTGCCCGAGCG
The DNA here is from genome assembly GCF_042677465.1 of Kitasatospora sp. NPDC127111. Taxonomy (NCBI): domain Bacteria; kingdom Bacillati; phylum Actinomycetota; class Actinomycetes; order Kitasatosporales; family Streptomycetaceae; genus Kitasatospora; species Kitasatospora sp. NPDC127111. The sequence goes on along the minus strand of NZ_JBHXTG010000045.1, from coordinate 51,038 downwards.
GATGGCGTCCCGGGTCAAGCTGGTCCAGGGCGCGCTGACGTACACGGACGCGCGGCTCAAGGGATTCGACGCGGCGGTGCTGTGCGAGGTGATCGAGCACCTTGACCTGCCCCGGCTGCCGGCGCTGGAGTACGCGGTGTTCGGATCGGCCCGCCCGGCGGCGGTGGTGGTCACGACGCCCAACGCCGAGTACAACGTGCGCTGGGAGAGCCTGCCGGCCGGGCACGTCCGGCACGCCGACCACCGCTTCGAGTGGGACCGCGCCGAGTTCCGGGCCTGGGCCGAGCGGGTGGCGGCGGCGTACGGCTACACCGCGGTGATCCGCCCGGTCGGCCCGGAGGATCCTGAAGTGGGTGCGCCGACCCAGCTCGCCCTGTTCCGCATCGGCACCACGGACGAGCCGATGGCCGAGGCCACGCCCACGCCCGCGTCCGAGCGCGCGAACGTGAGCACCGAACCGAACCCCGCCGAGACCGCCACGACGCCCGAAGGGGGCGAGACCCGATGACCGACGACGCACAGTCCCCGGAACCCACCACCGACGCCCCCGCGACGGATGCCCCTACCCCGGAGGCTCCCGCGACGGAGGCCCCCGTCCCGGACGGGTCCGCCCCGGACGCCGTCCCGCCGGCCGCCGCTGCGAAGCCCCGTCGCCTCCCCGTCACCGACGTCTCCCTCGTCGTCCTGATCGGCACCAGTGGCGCCGGGAAGTCCAGCTTCGCCCGCAAGCACTTCCTCCCAACCCAGGTGGTCTCCTCCGACTTCTGCCGCGGTCTCGTGGCGGACGACGAGAACGACCAGTCCGCCTCCGCCGAGGCCTTCGACGTGCTGCACTACATCGTCGGCAAGCGCCTCGCCGCCGGCCGGCTGACCGTCGTGGACGCCACCAACGTCCAGCCGGAGGCCCGCAAGCAGCTGGTCCGGATCGCCCGCGAGCACGACGTGCTGCCGATCGCGATCGTGCTGGACGTCCCGCCGGGCGTCTGCGCCGAGCGCAACCGGAGCCGCCCGGACCGGCAGCTGCCCGCGCACGTGGTCCCGCGCCAGCACCGCGAGCTGCGCCGCTCACTGCGGGGCCTGGAGCGCGAGGGCTTCCGCAAGGTGCACGTCCTGCGCGGGGAGGCGGAGGTCACGGCCGCCGAGATCGTGCCGGAGAAGCGGTTCAACGACCTGCGCCACCTCACCGGCCCGTTCGACATCGTCGGCGACATCCACGGCTGCCGCTCCGAGCTGGAGACCCTGCTCACCCGCCTCGGCTACTCGCTGACCAGGGACGAGGCCGGCCGTCCGGTGGACGCCGCGCACCCCGCGGGCCGCACCGCCGTCTTCGTCGGCGACCTGGTCGACCGCGGCCCGGACACGCCGGGCGTGCTGCGCCTGGTGATGGGCATGGTGGCGGCCGGGCACGCGATCTGCGTGCCGGGCAACCACGAGAACAAGCTCGGCCGGGCGATGGACGGCAAGAAGGTGACCGTCTCGCACGGCCTCCAGGAGTCGCTGGACCAGCTGGCGGGGGAGTCGGAGGAGTTCCGCGCCGAGGTCCGGGCGTTCATGCGTGGCCTGGTCAGCCACTACTTGCTGGACGGCGGCGCCCTGGTGGTCTGCCACGCCGGCCTGCCGGAGAAGTACCACGGCCGGGCCTCCGGCCGGGTGCGCTCGCACGCGCTGTACGGGGACACCACCGGCGAGACCGACGAGTACGGGCTGCCGGTGCGCTACCCGTGGGCGGAGGAGTACCGGGGCCGGGCGCTGGTGGTCTACGGCCACACGCCGGTGCCGGTGGCGAGCTTCCTCAACAACACCATCTGCCTGGACACCGGTTGCGTCTTCGGCGGCAGCCTGACCGCGCTGCGCTACCCGGAGCGCGAGCTGGTGAGCGTCGAGGCCGAGCAGGAGTGGTACGCGCCGGTCCGGCCGCTGCACACGGACGCGCCGGGTCCCCGCGAGGGCCGTCCGCTGGACCTCGCCGACGTGGCCGGTCGCCGGGTGGTGGAGACCTCGCTGCACGGCCGGGTCGCCGTGCGCGAGGAGAACGCGGCGGCCGCGCTGGAGGTGATGAGCCGGTTCGCGATCGATCCGCGGCTGCTCGCCTACCTGCCGCCGACCATGGCGCCGAGCGCGACCTCGCGCCGCCCCGGCTACCTGGAGCACCCGGAGGAGGCCTTCTTCGCCTACCGCGAGGACGGCGTCCGCGAGGTGATCTGCGAGGAGAAGCACATGGGCTCCCGCGCGGTGGTGCTGGTGGCCCGGGAGGACACGGCACTGGAGAAGCGGTTCGGCCTGGCCGGGCCCGGGGCGATCTGGACCCGCACCGGCCGGGCGTTCCTGGGCGACGACGAGCTCACCGCCGCCGTCCTGGGCCGGCTGCGGGCCGCCGCCGAGCGTGCCGGGCTCTTCGACGAGCTGGACACCGGTTGGCTGCTGCTGGACGCCGAGCTGATGCCGTGGTCGCTGAAGGCCGCCGAGTTGCTGCGACGTCAGTACGCGGCGGTCGGCGCCGCGGCGGGCGCGGCCCTGCCGCAGGTGCTCGCCGCACTGGAGCAGGCGGCCGGGCGCGGGCTCGACCTCGCCGAGTTGACGGCCCGCCAGCGGCAGCGCGCCGCCGACGCGCAGGCGTTCACCGAGGCGTACCGGCGGTACTGCTGGCCGACCGAGGGGCTCTCGGGCATCCGGCTGGCGCCCTTCCAGGTGCTGGCCGCCGAGGGGGCGAACCTGGCGGTGCGTCCGCACGACGAGCACCTCGCCTGGATCGACCGGCTGGTCGAGGCCGACCACGCCGCCGAGCCGCAGGCGCCCGTCCTGCACCGCACCGGCCGGCTGCTGGTGGACACCGCCGACGAGGCGTCCGTCGCCGCGGGCGTGGCCTGGTGGGAGGAGCTGACCGGGGCCGGCGGCGAGGGCATGGTGGTCAAGCCGCTGGCCTCGATGGTCCGGGGCAAGGCAGGGCAGGGGCGCCCGGGCGGGCTGATCCAGCCCGGCGTCAAGGTCCGTGGCCGCGAGTACCTGCGGATCATCTACGGTCCGGACTACACGCAGTACCTGGACCAGCTGCGCCAGCGGTTCCTCGGGCACAAGCGCTCGCTCGCGCTGCGCGAGTACGCGCTCGGCCTGGAGGCGCTGGACCGGCTGGCGGCGGGCGAGCCGCTGTGGCGGGTGCACGAGCCGGTGTTCGCGGTGCTCGCCCTGGAGTCGGAGCCGGTCGACCCGCGCCTCTAGGGCCTTTCCGGCGCTGTCTCGTGGGGCGGGCCGGGTCGCGCGGTCAAAGCGCGCGACCCGGGCCGCCCCCCCCGGCAGGGTCCTCGGCGGGGGCGGCCCGGGCTGCGTCGAGCCGGGTCAGGGCGAGGCGGGGCGAGGTCGGGCGGGATGAGCTGGACCTCTTTGCATATAAATTCCGAAGGTCGTATACAATTGCCGCTTCGCATCCCCGTCCCGTCCGTCACCCCAGGAGCCCGGCATGGCGTTCAACCTCCGGAACAGGCACTTCCTCAAGGAGCTCGACTTCACTCCCCAGGAGTTCCGCTTCCTGGTGGACCTCGCCGCTCAGCTCAAGGCGGCGAAGTACGCGGGCACCGAGCAGCCCCGGATGCGCGGCAAGAACATCGCGCTGATCTTCGAGAAGACCTCCACCCGGACGCGCTGCGCCTTCGAGGTCGCCGCCCACGACCAGGGCGCCACCACCACCTACCTGGACCCGTCCGGCTCCCAGATCGGCCACAAGGAGTCGATCAAGGACACCGCGCGGGTGCTCGGCCGGATGTTCGACGGCATCGAGTACCGGGGTCACGGCCAGTCGATCGTCGAGGAGCTGGCCGCCCACGCCGGCGTCCCGGTCTGGAACGGCCTCACCGACGAGTGGCACCCCACCCAGATGCTCGCCGACGTGTTGACCGTGCGGGAGCACACCACCAAGCCGCTCACCGAGGTGGCCCTGGCCTACCTCGGCGACGCCCGCTCCAACATGGGCAACTCGCTGCTGGTCACCGGCGCCCTGCTCGGCATGGACATCCGGATCGTCGCCCCCCGCGAGCTGTGGCCCGCCGAGGAGGTGCAGAAGGCGGCGCAGGAGCTCGCCGGGACCAGCGGTGCCCGGATCACCCTCACCGAGGACGTCGACGAGGGCGTGGCCGGTGCCGACTTCCTCTACACCGACGTGTGGGTCTCGATGGGCGAGCCCAAGGAGGTCTGGGCCGAGCGGATCGCCCTGCTCAAGCCGTACCAGGTGTCGATGGACACCGTCCGGGCCACCGGCAACCCGGCCGTGAAGTTCCTGCACTGCCTGCCCGCCTTCCACGACCTCGGCACGGTGGTCGGGCAGCAGATGTTCGAGGCGACCGGGATGGCCGAGCTGGAGTGCACCGACGAGCTGTTCGAGTCGGAGCACTCCGTGGTGTTCGATCAGGCGGAGAACCGCCTGCACACCATCAAGGCCGTCCTGGTCGCCACCCTGGGCTCCTAGGACTCCGAGGGCTGCTGGACTCCTGGGCTCCTGGGTTCGTGGGTTCCCGCGAACCGGGCTTCACGGCTCCAGCTTCACGCAGGCGGCGCGGTCGCCCGCGCCGTGCGGGCCGGCCGGGGTGCCGGCGTGCAGCACCAGCGAGCGGGCCTCGCCCGGCCTGGGCTGCCAGGACACCGCGGCGGCGGCGCTGCCGTCGCCCCGGTGGTCGGTGCGCAGCGTGAGCCGCAGTTCGTTGCGGTCGTTGGCGAACGCGGGGTCGGTGGACGGCCGGACCGGGTCCGCGACGTCCTGGTAGTGCGGGCCGGACGCGGCCGGGTCGGCCCCGCACGAGCCGGTGTGCAGGTGCGCCGGGAACTCGTGGTCGGGGGCGAGCCCGGTCGCGGTCAGCGTCAGCACCGTCCGCCCGGGCAGCGTGCGGTCGACCACCACCCGGACGTGCGAGCCGTACGGCACGAGGTCCGGCGCGTGGCTGATCGCGGTCGGCGGGACGAAGGCCGTGGCCGGGTCGAAGTCGGCCTCGACGACCGAGACCGGCGAGTCGTCGGCAGCCGCCGGCACGGTGGGCGGAGCGGCGGCCGGGGTCAGGAGGGCGAGCGGGAGCAGCGCGGCGGCGAGCGGAGCGGACATCGGCGGACCTTCCGGAGGCGGTGCGACGGACGCCCTGCACAACGGCGTCCCGCCCCCGGCGGACACCCCCGGCCCGGCGGACGGCCGCCCCGCGGACGCCCCCGGCCCTCCGGGCCGGCGGACACCCCTGCGCCCGGCGGACGCCCCCGCCCCGGGCGGACGCGCCCCGCAGAGGCTTCCCGAGTCCGGGCGCCCGTCCGGGCCGCCCGCCCTGACCCGCGCCTTACGGGTGGCGGTGGGAGCCCTGGATGCCCCGGATCTCGCAGCGCGGCCCGCTCGCCCGCATCAGCCGCAGGTCCGCCGTGATCAGCGGCGCCCCGAACTGCTCGGCGACCGCGACGTACGCGGCGTCGTCCGGTGTGAGGTTGTCCTTGAGCTCCCAGATCCGGCCGAGCAGCGGGGCCACCTCGACCTTGCGGATCGCCAATCCGGGCAGGCGCGCCGCGAGTTCGCCGACCCGCTCGGCGCTCAGCTCCTTGGCCAGGTAGAGGCCGCGCAGCGACTGCATCACCTCGATGACGATGTGCTCGGGGGCCACCCACTCGCCGCCCGCGTCGAGCTCCGCCCGGGCCGCCGCCCCGCGCTCGCCCTCGTCGGCGAGCGCCAGTACCAGCGCGGACGCGTCCACCACGATCATCAGTCGGCCCCCGGCCTGTTCCAGCGTGTGCAACTCACCGGCCACCGTACCCGGGGGAGCCGGTGGGAGCGGCGGCCGCCCTCAGTGCCCGGGGGAGACGGGGGCCAGCGTGGCCGAGGCGGTCGGATCGGGCCGGTCCTTGCCCGGGGTGCTGTCGCGGAAGGGCCGGATCGCCCGGTCCGCCTGGTCGGCCCGCTCCGGCGTGATCCACTCCTGGAGGCCCTGGCCGGTCACCGCGGCCTTCAGCTGCTCCAGGCCGAGCGGCAGCTCGCGCGGCTCGCCGAGCACGCCGCCGGAGAACTCGGTCAGGGTGATCCGGTTGTTGTCCGCGCGCAGCAGGTCGGCGGTGCGGGAGCGGAAGCCGTCGTTCGAACTCTCGGTCAGCAGCAGGGTGCTGCCGTCGGGGAGCTTGGCGACCTCGCAATGGCTGAGCCGCCGGGAGGCGTTGACCTTCTCGCAGGTGTAGCGGTCGTCGTAGCCGATGTAGTGCGGGTCGGCGTTGGGGCCGGGCGGATTGGAGCCGGGCCGGAACAGCACACCGAGGCCGCCCTCGAACTTGACGTCGAGCTGGACCGGGCCCTTGCCGTCGTCGTAGCTGAGCTCGCCCGCGGACATCACGTCGGCCGCCTCCGGGCCCTTCCAGCCGACCCGTCCGTGGTAGCCGGCGTAACCGCCGGTCGTGCCGCTCGTCGGCAGGCCCTCGACCACCGCCAGGACGGCCGCGTGGCCGGTGAGGGCGACCTTGCCGGCGTTCACCCCGGTACCGGGGTTGCGCTTCTCCGGGCCGTCGTCGGCCCTCGGGTCCTTGGTGGAGGCGGGAAGGGGCTTCTTCGTGCCGCCGGCCCCGCCGCCGGACGGCGAGGCCGAGGCGGCGGCCGACGCCGACGCTGACCCCGACGCCGATCCCGATACCGACGCCGACGCGGCCCCGCCCGCCGCCACGACAGCGGAGGCGGCACCGGAGCCGCCACCGGGGGTCAGGGCCACCGCGCCGCCGACCGTCAGCAGGACCGCCGCGGTGACCGCGCCGGCGGTGGCGACGCGGCGACGGCGCCGCAGCGCCCGGCCCTGCGCGGCCGCGCCGGCGACCAGCGGTCCGAGGTCCGGGCCGACCTCGGCCAGTGCCCGGTCGAAGGTGGCGGACAGCCGGCGGCCGTCGGATTCCAGTTCGTCCATGTCTTCTCGGTTCCTTCCCTCTGAGGTGCGCCGACGGGCAGCGCAGTGCGTGTTCAAGGCAGCCCTGTACCGGAGGCAGCCCTGTACCGGGCAGCCCTGCACCGGAGGCGGTGCTGTACCGGAGGCGGTGCTGTGTCGAAGGTCGTGCCGTACCGAGGGCGGTGCCGTGCCGGTTCGTCAGGCGGCCAGCCGGCTCGCGTCCTGCGGGCCGAGGACGGTGCGCAGCCGTTCGAGGGCGCGCAGGCTCTGGCTTCGCACCGCGCCCGCGCTGACGCCGAGTTCGGCCGCCGTCTCGTCGACGCTGCGGTCCTCCCAGTAGCGCAGCACCAGCACGGCGCGGTCCCGCGGCGACAGTGCGCCCAGGGCCGTGAGCAGGGTGACGCGCAGGTCCGGGTCGCCCTCGGGGGCGACGCCGTCCGGCAGTTCACCGAAGGCGGGCTGCTCGGCGCTGCGCCGCAGCCGCCGGTGGGAGAGGTAGCTGCGGACCAGCGCGCTGCGGGCGTAGGCGTCCGGGTGTTCGGCCTTGCGCACGCGTGACCAGGAGGAGTAGAGCTTCGCCAGCGTGGTCTGGGTGAGGTCCTCGGCGAGGTGCCAGTCGCCGCAGAGCAGCAGCGCGGTCCGGAAGAGCTGGTGCCCCCGGCTGTACGCGAAGGCCTCGAACTCCGCGGACTCCTCGGCCCGTCGCGTCTTCCTGATCACCGGTGTTCCCCTCGTCCCGTGATGTGCGTTCCCCCTGCGCCCGGTTAGACGCCTGAGCCCGACGGGCGCGTTACGACCGACACGGCTTCACGGTTTCACGACCTCGCGACCTCGCGACCTCGCGACTTTACGGCTTCGCGACCCGCGCCCCCGCGCCTCCCCCGCGCCCCGCGACCTCACGGCGCCGCGGCGGCCGTCAGCGGGTGCCCGCGGACCTCACCGCAGCAGGGAGCCGGCCAGCAGCCCCGCCAGCACCGAGGCCGCGTTGGCCGTCCCGGACGCGGCCCACGGGAGCGGCCCGCCCGGCCGCAGCCCGGTGAGCGGGCGCAGCAGCGCCGCCTCCACCGCGCAGACCGCGGTTTCGCCCGCCGTGAAGGCCGTCCAGTACGCTGCGCCCGACCCTCCGGCTCCGGCGGACCCGGCCGCGCAGCGGCTCAGGGACCACCAGAGCAGCGGGTGCGTCGCCAGGTTGACCAGGACGGCGGCCGCCGCCGCGCGGGCCGGGCGGACGCCGCCGGCCCGGGCCAGGGCAACGGTGTAGAGGGGTACCTCGACGAGCAGGGTGAGGGCGAGGGCCGACGGATAGGGCACGGCGGGGATCGTGCCACGGGGAGGGGGAGCGTGGCCATCGCCACCGTGGAAGGGGCGGCCGGCCGGCCCCTCGCCGGGCCGGCCGGCCGGCTGGGCACCGCACCGCTGGCCGGGTTCGCGCTGGCCGCCGCGGCGGCGCTGGTCCTGGCGCTGCGCGCACCGGCGGGGCTGGCGGTGCTCGGCCTGGCCGCGTTCGGGGTGCTGCACAACGTGCTGGAGCTGCGTTACGTGGCGGGCCGGTTCGCCGCCGTGCTGGCCGGACCGCTGCTGCGGCTGCTGCTGGTCCTGGTGACCGGCATCGTGTGCTGCCGGCTGGTGCCGCCCGCGCTGGTGCCGCACCCGGTGGCGCAGGGCGCCGAGATCGTGCTCGCGTACGGGCTGCTGGCCGCGGCCTGCTGGTCGGGGCTGCGCCGCCGCCCGCTGCTGCTGGCCGGGAGCGGGGTGGTGCTGGCGGTGGCGTCGGCGGCTTCAATGGCGTTCCCGGCGTACCACTTCGTGGTGCTGGCGCACCTGCACAACGTGGTGCCGCTGCTGTTCCTGTGGGAGTGGTCGCGGCGCCTGGTGCGCGGCCGGGCGGCGTTCCTGGCGCTGCAGTGCGGCTGGGTGCTGCTGGTGCCGGGGCTGCTGCTGGCCGGGGTGCTGGACCGCTGGCTGGCGCCGGGGGCGGCCTGGACGGGCTGGACGGCGAGGCTGGCGGCGGCGTACACCCCGCCGGGGTGGCTGACGCCGGGGGTGGGGCTGCGCTTCCTGGCGGTGTTCGCCTTCCTGCAGTCGATGCACTACGTGGTCTGGGTCTGGTTCCTGCCGAGGTACGCGCCGGACGCGACCGGGGCCTTCGAGCGCCGGCTGCCGGCCCTGCGCGGCGGGCGGGCGTGGCTGCTGGGCGCGGTGGCGGGCGCTCTGCTGGCGGTGCTGTTCGCGGCGGACTACGCGCAGGGCCGGATGCTCTACGCGGCGCTGGCCAGCTACCACGCCTACCTGGAGTTCCCGGTGCTGCTGATGCTCGTCCTCGGCCTGGGCGCCGGGCCCGCCGCGGCAGTCGAACACCCGCAGTCCGGGCTGGAACGAACGTCCGCGCACCCGCGCGAACGCGACCGTGAGGAGAACGCATGATCACCCTGCTGGCCGATGTCGCGCCCGAGCCGAGCGGCTCCGGTGGCTCCCTGGTGGCCGTCCTGCTGGTGGCCGCCGCCGTGGTGGCGGGGGCCGTCTGGCTGATCCGGCTGGAGCGCAAGAAGCGCGGCCCCGACGGACACTGAGCACGGCGTTCGCGGTAGACAGGTCCCGGGGCATGCCTGCGGTGGTGTCCGCGGCGCCATGCACTATGGTTTATCTCGACATCGAGATAACTGCCCCTTAGGATATATCTCGACATCAAGATACTTGCCGAGAGGCGCTCACCGGCGGTGCGGGCAAGGTAAGCCTAAGTAAGGCTGACCTTACCACCGTGGCGGCCGGATACCGCACGAAGCACCTAGAAGGAGTCAGTCGTGTCCGCGAACAGCTTCGACGCCCGCAGCTCGCTGCAGGTGGGCGACGAGTCGTACGAGATCTTCAAGCTCTCCGCCGTCGAGGGTTCCGAGCGGCTGCCGTACAGCCTCAAGGTGCTGCTGGAGAACCTGCTCCGCACCGAGGACGGCGCCAACATCACCGCCGACCACATCCGCGCGCTCGGCAACTGGGACGCCTCGGCCCAGCCGAGCCAGGAGATCCAGTTCACCCCGGCCCGCGTGATCATGCAGGACTTCACCGGTGTGCCGTGCGTCGTCGACCTCGCCACCATGCGCGAGGCCGTCAAGGAGCTGGGCGGCGACCCGGCCAAGATCAACCCGCTGGCCCCGGCCGAGCTGGTCATCGACCACTCCGTCATCGCCGACAAGTTCGGCACCCCGGACGCCTTCGTCCAGAACGTCGAGATCGAGTACGGCCGCAACAAGGAGCGCTACCAGTTCCTGCGCTGGGGCCAGACCGCGTTCGACGAGTTCAAGGTCGTCCCGCCGGGCACCGGCATCGTCCACCAGGTGAACATCGAGCACCTGGCCCGCACGGTCATGGTCCGGGGCGGCCAGGCCTACCCGGACACCTGCGTCGGCACCGACTCGCACACCACCATGGTCAACGGCCTGGGCGTGCTGGGCTGGGGCGTCGGCGGCATCGAGGCCGAGGCCGCGATGCTCGGCCAGCCGGTCTCCATGCTGATCCCGCGGGTCGTGGGCTTCAAGCTGACCGGCGAGCTGCCGGCCGGCACCACCGCCACCGACCTGGTGCTCACCATCACCGAGATGCTGCGCAAGCACGGCGTGGTCGGCAAGTTCGTCGAGTTCTACGGCGACGGCATCGGCTCCATCCCGCTGGCCAACCGCGCCACCATCGGCAACATGTCGCCGGAGTTCGGCTCGACCTGCGCGATCTTCCCGATCGACGCCGAGACCATCAACTACCTGAAGCTCACCGGCCGTGACGAGCAGCAGCTCGCCCTGGTCGAGGCGTACGCCAAGGAGCAGGGCCTCTGGCACGACCCGTCGGTCGAGCCGGTCTACTCCGAGTACCTGGAGCTGGACGTCTCCACCGTCGTCCCGTCGATCTCCGGCCCGAAGCGCCCGCAGGACCGCGTGATCCTGGCCGAGGCCGCGTCGAAGTTCGCCGAGGCGCTGCCGGCCTACTCGGCCGAGGCCTCCAAGCCGACCACCGTCACCGCCCCCGACGGCTCGTCGTACACCATCGACAACGGCGCGGTCGTGATCGCCTCGATCACCTCCTGCACCAACACCTCCAACCCCTCCGTCATGCTGGGCGCCGCCCTGCTGGCGAAGAAGGCCGTGGAGAAGGGCCTGCACGTCAAGCCCTGGGTCAAGACCACCCTGGCGCCCGGCTCCAAGGTCGTCATGGACTACTACGAGAAGGCCGGCCTGCTCCCGTACATGGAGAAGCTGGGCTTCAACCTGGTCGGCTACGGCTGCGTCACCTGCATCGGCAACTCGGGCCCGCTGCCCGAGGAGGTCTCGGCCGCCGTCAACGAGGCCGACCTGGCCGTCGTCTCGGTGCTCTCCGGCAACCGCAACTTCGAGGGCCGGATCAACCCCGACGTCAAGATGAACTACCTGGCCTCCCCGCCGCTGGTGGTCGCCTACGCCCTCGCCGGCAACATGAACGTCGACATCACCAAGGACGCCCTGGGCCAGGACGCCGACGGCAACGACGTCTTCCTCGCCGACATCTGGCCGTCCGAGCAGGAGGTCGCCGACGTCGTCGCCGGCTCCATCGACGAGGCCATGTTCGACAAGGGCTACCAGGACGTCTTCGCCGGTGACCACCGCTGGCAGTCGCTCCCGGTCCCGACCGGCAACACCTTCGAGTGGGACGCCGAGTCCACCTACGTCCGCAAGCCCCCGTATTTCGAGGGCATGGCCAAGACCCCGAGCCCGGTGACCGACATCGCCGGCGCCCGCGTCCTGGCCAAGCTGGGCGACTCGGTCACCACCGACCACATCTCCCCGGCGGGCAACATCAAGCCGGGCACCCCGGCGGCGCAGTACCTGACCGCCAACGGTGTCGAGAAGCGCGACTTCAACTCCTACGGTTCCCGTCGTGGCAACCACGAGGTGATGATCCGCGGCACCTTCGCCAACATCCGCCTGCGCAACCAGATCGCGCCGGGCACCGAGGGCGGCTACACCCGCGACTTCACCCAGGCCGACGCGCCGGTGTCGTTCATCTACGACGCCTCGCAGAACTACCAGGCCGCCGGCATCCCGCTGGTCGTCCTGGCCGGCAAGGAGTACGGCTCCGGCTCGTCCCGCGACTGGGCCGCCAAGGGCACCGCGCTGCTCGGCGTCAAGGCCGTCATCGCCGAGTCCTACGAGCGCATCCACCGCTCGAACCTGATCGGCATGGGCGTCCTGCCGCTGCAGTTCCCGGAGGGCCAGAACGCCGACTCCCTCGGCCTGACCGGCGAGGAGACCTTCTCCATCACCGGCGTGACCGAGCTCAACGAGGGCCGCACCCCCGCGACCGTCAAGGTCAAGGCCGGCGACAAGGAGTTCGACGCGGTCGTCCGCATCGACACCCCCGGTGAGGCGGACTACTACCGCAACGGCGGCATCCTGCAGTACGTGCTGCGCAGCCTGATCGGCTGAACCGAGCAGTAGCGCCGAGAGGCCGGACCGCGCACGCGGTCCGGCCTCTCGTGCGTTCCCCGGTCGTTCCTCCGGCGTTCCCCTTGTGCGTTCCGGCGCAATGGACTAAACCTCTTTGTCGTCTGGTCCAGACCACTTGACGATGCCTCAGAGGACAGGTCCGGTATGCCCACACGCGCCTCCGCCATGCTCGCCGCCGCCACCGTCGCCGTACTGCTGACCACCACCGCCACCGCGACCGCCGCCGAGGCCCACCACGGCCCGAAGCCGCCGGGGCAGCGGGTCGGCTACTTCACCCAGTGGGGCGCCGAGAGCTCCGCGAAGCGGGTGCAGGAGTCCGGCCAGGCCGGGAAGCTCACCGTCGTCAACTACGCCTTCGGCAACGTCTCCGCCGACGGCACCTGCTTCGAGACCAACGACCCCGGCCAGGGCGACGCCCGCAACGACTACCAGCGCGCGTTCTCCGCCGCCGAGTCGGTGGACGGGGTGGGTGACACCGCCGACCAGAAGCTCAAGGGCCACTTCAACCAGCTGCGCAAGCTGAAGGCGAAGAACCCGCAGCTCAGGACCGTGATCTCGCTCGGCGGATGGAGCTGGTCCAAGTACTTCTCGGACGCCGCCGCCACCGACGGGGCGCGGAGGAGGTTCGTCTCCTCCTGCATCGACCTCTACCTCAAGGGCGACCTGCCCCGGCTCGCGGACTCCCCGGAGGGCGGCGCGGGCGCGGCCGCCGGCGTCTTCGACGGCATCGACGTCGACTGGGAGTACCCGGGCGGCGGCGGTGACGCCGGCAACGTCGTCCGGCCCGAGGACGGTCGCAACTTCACCCTGCTGATGGCCGAGTTCCGCAAGCAGCTGGACGCGCTGGGCGGCCGGAAGGGCAAGCACTACCTGCTCACCGCCGCCGTCGCCGCCAACGAGACGGTGGCCGACCGACTGGAACTGCCCGAGGTGGCCAGGTCCGTGGACTGGCTCAACCTGATGACCTACGACCTGCACGGCCCGTGGGAGGGCAAGGGCCCGGCCAACCACCAGGCCAACCTCTACTCCGACCCGGCCGACCCGGAGCCGCTGCAGCGCAGCGCGGACAAGGCGGTCGACCACTACGCCCGGCGCGGCCTGCCCGCCCGGCAGACCGTGCTCGGCGCGCCGTTCTACGGCCACGGCTGGACCGGCGTCCCGGCCGGCGACCGGGGCGGGCTCCACCAGCCGGCCACCGCGGCCGCCGCCGACCTCACCTACCGGGAGATCAACGCGCTGCCCGGCAAGCTGTACGTCGACCGCGAGCACGGCGCGTCCTGGAAGTACGACGGCACCACCTTCTACAGCTACGACAGCGCCGAGGTGCTCACCCGGAAGGCCCGCTACGCCCGCTGGAACGGCCTGGGCGGCGTGATGGTCTGGTCGCTGGACGGCGACGACGACCGGGGCAGCGCGATCGCCGCCCTGGACCGCGGCCTGCGCGGCTGAGCCCGCGACGCACGGGGGCCCGCCGCGCGTCCACGCGGCGGGCCCCGGCGGTGCGGGACTGGCCCGGGCTCAGAGCCGGTCGCAGGCCTGCGCCCGCAGCGCCCGGGCCAGGTCGTCCCGCCGCTCCGTCACCAGCCGGCGCAGCGCGGGCGCCGCGTCCGGGTGACCGTTCAGCCAGGCGTCCGCCTCGGCCAGCGTCGCCCCGCTGATCTGCGCGTGCGGGAAGAACCCGCCGACGATCCGCATCGCGATCTCGATCGTCCGCTCGGACCAGACCCGCTCCAGCAGCTTGAAGTACGGCGCCGCGTACAGCGCGGTGAGGTCGCGGTGCGCGGGCAGCGCGAAGCCGGCGATGTTCGCCTCGACCAGGGCGTTGGGCAGCTCGTCCGAGTCGACCACGGCCGACCAGGCGGCGGCCTTCGCCTCAGGGGTCGGCCGGGCGGCCAGGCACTGGGTGTACTGGCGCTTGCCGCCGGCCGTGTTGTCGGCCGCCAGCTCCCCGGCCAGCTCCTCGTCGGAGGCCTGGCCGGCCGCGGCCAGCGCCAGCCAGAGCGACCAGCGCAGCTCCTGGTCGACGTCCAGGCCGTCGATCCGGGCGGTGCCGGCCAGCAGGCCGCGGACCAGGCCGAGGTGCTCGGAGCCGTTGGCGGTCTGCGCCAGGAAGCGCGCCCAGGCCAGCTGGTGGTCGCTGCCCGGCGCGGCGGCGCGCAGCTCGCGCAGCGCGCCGTCGGCCAGCAGCCGGCCGCCCTCGCCGCGCCAGTCCGGGTCGGCGTACAGGTCGACGGCGCCCTTCGCCTGGAGGTGCAGCGACTGCAGCACGCCGATGTTGGCCTCCCGGCCGGCGAAGCGCAGCACCAGGGCGACGTAGTCGCGGGCCGGCATCAGGGCGTCGCGGGTCAGGTTCCAGACCGCGGACCAGGCGAGCGCCCGGGCCAGGTCGTCCTCGATGTCGCCGAGGCCGGTGCGCAGCGTCTCCAGCGACCCGGCGTCGAAGCGGATCTTGCAGTACGTCAGGTCGTCGTCGTTGAGCAGCACCAGCGCGGGCCGCGGGCGGCCGGTGGCCTCGGCGACGACGGTGCGGGCGCCGGTGACGTCCAGCTCGATCCGGTCGGTGCGCACCAGCGCGCCGTCGGCGTCCCGGTCGTAGAGGCCGACCGCGATCCGGTGCGGGCGCAGCACCTCGCCGTTGCCGGTGTCCTGGAGGACGGCGAGCTCGGTGATCCGGCCCTCCGCGTCGACGGTGACCTCCGGGGTGAGCACGTTGACGCCGGCGGTCTGCAGCCAGGCGGCGGCCCAGGCGGTGAGGTCGCGGCCGCTGGTCTCCTCCAGGACGTCCAGCAGGTCCTTGAGCTCGGTGTTGCCGAAGGCGTGCCGCTTGAAGTACCGGCGGGCGCCCTCGAAGAAGGCGTCCGAACCGACGTACGCCACCAGCTGCTTGAGCACCGAGGCGCCCTTGGCGTAGGTGATGCCGTCGAAGTTGAGCTTGGCGTCCTCGAGGTCCCGGATGTCCGCGGTGATCGGGTGCGTGGTCGGGAACTGGTCCTGCCGGTAGGCCCAGGCCTTGCGCTGGTTGGCGAAGGTGATCCAGGCCGCCGAGTAGCGGGTGCGGGCGCCGATCAGCGCGTAGGAGCCCATGAAGTCCGCGAAGGACTCCTTCAGCCAGAGGTCGTCCCACCAGCGCATGGTGACCAGGTCGCCGAACCACATGTGCGCCATCTCGTGCAGGACGACGTTGGCGCGGCCCTCGTACGCGGCGTCGGTCACCTTCGAGCGGAAGACGAACTCCTCGCGGAAGGTGACGCAGCCCGGGTTCTCCATCGCGCCGATGTTGTACTCGGGGACGAAGGCCTGGTCGTACTTGCCGAACGGGTACGGGTAGTCGAACTCCTCGTGGAAGAAGTCGAGTCCGAGCTTGGTGACGCCGAGGATCTCCTCCGCGTCGAAGTAGGGGGCGAGCGACTTGCGGCACATCGCGGACAGCGGGATGTCCAGCACGGTGCCGTCCGCGAGCGTGCGGCTGTAGTGGTCGCGGGCCACGTGGTACGGGCCGGCCACGACGGCGGTGAGGTAGGTGGAGATCGGCCGGGTCGGTGCGAACTCCCAGGTGCGGGCGTCGCCCTCGTCGGTCACCCGGGTGTGCACGGCGTTGGACCGGACGTCCCAGGCGGCCGGGGCGGTGACGGTGAAGGTGAACGGCGCCTTCAGGTCGGGCTGCTCGAAGGTGGCGAACACCCGGCGGGCGTCGGCCGGCTCGTAGTGGGTGTAGAGGTACGTCTCGCCGTCGGCCGGGTCGGTGAACCGGTGCAGGCCCTCGCCGGTGCGGCTGTACGCGCAGTCCGCGTCGACCACCAGGACGTTCTCCGCGGCGAGGCCGTCGACGTGCACCCGGGCGCCGTCGAAGGCGGTGGCCGGGTCGAGCGCGCGGCCGTTCAGGGTGACCGAGCGGACGGCGGACGCCAGCAGGTCGAGGAAGGTCGAGGCACCCGGCTCGGCGCAGCGGAAGGAGACGGTGGTGGTGGAGCGGAAGGTCGCGGCCGCGGGGTCGGGGGCCGAGGTCACGTCCAGCCGGACCCGGTAGCCGTCCACGGCCAGGATGCTGGCCCGCTGCTGGGCTTCGTCGCGGCTCAGGTTCTTGCCCGGCACGGCGGTACTCCTTTGTCCGGCACGCACGGTGGTGCGGTTCGCTGGTGCGGTTCAGTGCTGCGCGTTGTGGTGCTGCGGGGGCATCCTTTCACGCCCCCCGCGCCGGTACCATTGCACAATTCGCGGCGCGGGCCCGGAATCAGGGGTGCCGGGCGGGCGTTCAGGTCGGGGGAGCCCCGCGCGGGGGCCGCCGCTTCCGACGAAGGACGAAGGACGACGTGACGACTGCCGCTGATGCCGCCGACCGCAAGACCGCCGACTTCTGGTTCGACCCGGCCTGTCCGTGGGCCTGGATGACGTCCCGCTGGCTGATCGAGGTCCAGCAGCTGCGCCCGGTGGACGTGAACTGGCACGTGATGAGCCTGTCGGTGCTGAACGAGCACCGTGACCTGCCGCAGGAGTACCGCACCCTGCTGGACAACGCCTGGGGCGCGGTCCGGGTCTGCATCGCCGCCGCCGAGAAGCACGGCGACGAGGTGCTCGGCCGGCTCTACACCGAGCTGGGCACCCGCTTCCACAACCAGGGCCTGCCGCAGAACCGCGAGACGATCGAGGCGGCGCTGGTCGCCGCGGGCCTGCCGGCCGAGCTGGCGGACGCGGCCGGCACCGACGCGTACGACGAGGCCCTGCGCGCCTCGCACAAGGAGGGCATCAGCCTGGTCGGCGAGGACGTCGGCACCCCGGTGATCGCGGTCGAGGGCGCGGGCGGCGAGCGGGTGGCGTTCTTCGGCCCGGTGGTCACCCCGGCACCGCGCGGCGAGGCCGCCGCCCGCCTCTGGGACGGCACCCTGCTGGTCGCCTCCACCCCGGGGTTCTACGAGATCAAGCGCACCCGTACCGCCGGCCCGTCCTTCGAGTGACGGACGGGCCCCGGCAGCGCTCACCCGCCCGGGGCAGCACGAAGGGCCCGGTACCGCCGAGCGGTACCGGGCCCTTCCGCGTGCGCCTCGCCGCTACCGGGCGGCCGCGGCGTCCCGGCGCTGCTTGACCAGGCCGGCGGCGATGAGCAGCGCGACCAGCACGCCGGCCGCGTACAGCTGCTCCCGGTTGCCCTCGGTGGTGGTCATCAGCCCGAGGATGCCGACCACGGCGGCCATCGCCGCCCAGGTCAGGTACGGGTAGCCCCACATCCGGACGGTGAGCAGCTCGGGCGCCTCGCGCTCCAGCCGGCGGCGCATCTTCAGCTGGACGACGCAGATGAAGAACCAGACCACCAGGATGGCGACGCCGGTGGTGTTCATCAGCCAGGTGAAGACGGTGTCCGGCCAGAACTTGCCCGCCAGCACCGCACCGAAGCCGAACAGGCAGGAGGCGAGCACGGCGATCCGGGGCACCCCGCCGCTGACCTTGGCCAGCGCCTTCGGGCCCTGCCCGCGGGAGACCAGCGAGTACGCCATCCGGGAGGAACCGTAGATGTTGGCGTTCATCGCGGAGAGCAGGGCGATCAGCACCACGGCCTCCATGATGGTGCCGGCGCCGGGCACGCCCAGGTGCTGCAGGACGGTCACGTACGGGCCGTTCTCGACGACCGACGGGTCCTTCCAGGAGACCAGCGTGACGACCAGGGCCATCGAGCCGATGTAGAAGACCGCGATCCGCCAGACCGCGGTGCGCACCGCGTTGGCGACGTTCTTCTTGGGGTCGTCGGACTCGGCGGCGGCGATGGTGACGGTCTCCAGGCCGCCGTAGGCGAAGACCGAGGCGAGCAGGCCGACGATCAGTCCGCTGACGCCGGTGGGCAGGAAGCCGCCCTGGCCGGTGAGGTTCGTCGTGCCGGGGGCGCCGGGGCCGAGCACCCCGGCCACGCCGAGCGCGCCGAGCACCAGGAAGGCGATGATCGCGGCGACCTTGATCGCGGCGAACCAGAACTCGAACTCGCCGAAGTTCTTCACCGCGGTGAGGTTGCTGGCGCAGAAGAAGACCATGAAGAGGCCGACCCAGACCCAGGCGGAGACGCCGGGGACCCAGCCGTTGACGATCTTCCCGGCGGCGGTGGCCTCGGCGGCCACGCCGCAGCAGAGCATCACCCAGTACATCCAGCCGGCGGTGATCCCGGCCCAGGGCCCGATCTCCTTCTCCGCGTGCACCGAGAAGGAGCCGGAGGCCGGGCGGGCGGCGGACATCTCGCCGAGCATCCGCATGATCAGCATGACCAGCAGCCCGGAGAGGGTGAAGGCCAGGATGATCGCGGGTCCGGCCGCCGCGATGCCCGCCCCGGAGCCGACGAAGAGGCCGGCGCCGATGACCCCGCCGAGCGCGATCATCGAGAGGTGGCGCTGCTTGAGGCCGTGCGAGAGCTGCCGGCCGCCGGCCGGGTCGGCGGGGGCGGAGGTCGCCGCGGGCGCCGGGGGCGCGGAGGTACGGGCCATGGAGAGGGATCCAGACTGTTCGGATTGCGGTGCGAGTTGCCCAATATCCGGTGGCGCGGCCGACCGTGCCAAGATTCCCGGCCCCGGGCCCACGATGCGGACCGGATCGTGACGGAGATTGGCCGGAACCGTCACGTTCCGTCGTGACGGGTGGGCCGGATCCGACAAGGACGGCCTCCGGGGCTTTGTCCGGTTCCCCATCGTGCACGAAGCGGAACAGCGCGTAGGTTCACAGCTGTTCACTCATCTGATCATCAGACCGATTCTCAAGAGGAAACCCGGAGGAAGATCCCGATGGCCACCGCCAGCGCCCCGACCGTCAGCACCCCGACCACGAGCCGCGCCGTCCTCGCCGATCTGCTGCCCGCCGCCTCCACCCGGCTCGGCGCCCAGGCCCGCGACCTCGCCCTGGTGGCCGGCGGCGCCGCCCTCACCGGCCTGGCCGCCCAGCTGTCGGTGAACGTCCCCGGCTCCCCGGTGCCCGTCACCGGCCAGACCTTCGCCGCGCTGCTCGTCGGCACCGCGCTCGGCGCCCGCCGCGGCATCGCCTCGCTCGGCCTCTACCTGCTCGCCGGCATGGCCGGCCTGCCGTGGTTCGCCCAGGGCACCTCCGGCTGGTCGATGCCCTCGCTCGGCTACGTGCTCGGCTTCGTCCTGGCCGCCGGCCTGACCGGCGCGCTGGCCCGCCGCGGCGCCGACCGCACCCCGGTGAACACCGCCGTCACCATGGTCCTCGGCAGCCTCGCCATCTACGCCGTCGGCGTGCCCTACCTCGCCGTCTCGCTGCACGTGTCCCTCGCCCGCGCCGCCGAGCTGGGCCTCTACCCGTACCTGGTCGGTGACGCCCTCAAGGCGGCCCTCGCCGCCGGCGCCCTGCCGCTCACCTGGAAGCTCCTCGGCCGCCGCTGAGACGCCCCCTTCCCGGGCCCCGGCCCGCTCGGCTCGCGGGCCCCGGCTCGCCTTCCGGAGGCGGCTCGCTCGGCCTCGGCCCCCTGCGCGGCCCAGGTGGACGCGCATGCCACACTCGTGCCATGCGCGTCTACCTGGGCTCCGACCATGCCGGATACGAACTGAAGAACCACCTCGTCGAGTGGCTCAAGGAGGCCGGCCACGAGCCGGTCGACTGCGGGCCGCACATCTACGACGCCCTCGACGACTACCCGCCGTTCTGCCTGCGCGCCGCCGAGCGCACCGCCGCCGACCCGGAGGCGCTGGGCGTCGTGATCGGCGGCTCGGGCAACGGCGAGGCGATCGCCGCCAACAAGGTGAAGGGCGTGCGCGCCGCGCTGGCCTGGAGCGAGCAGACCGCTTCGCTCGGCCGCGAGCACAACAACGCCAACGTGATCTCCATCGGCGGCCGGATGCACACCCAGGAGGAGGCCACCAAGTTCGTGGAGATCTTCCTCAACACCCCGTACAGCGGGGACGAGCGGCACACCCGCCGGATCACCATGCTGAGCGAGTACGAGACCACCGGCGAGCTCCCGCCGATCCCGGCCCACCACCCGCAGGGCTGATCCACCCTCCCACCCTCCTGCCCTCCCGACGGCCGGCCGCGCTCCCGCAGCGCGGCCCGCCGCCGCGTCCGCCGGGGGCGCGCGCCCCTGTGTGATCGGCCACAGCGGCCCTCCGCCCGCCGGGCGCACCGAAAGCCCCGCGCGCGGGGCGCATGCGTCACCCGCGTGGTTCGTACGCCCAGCCCCCGCACGCTTCCTGACGCAGCGGCCGCCGCCCGCCGCGATCGGCCGAAACCGGCTGACACGCCCACGCCACGGCGGAGCCGCCCTCGTCCGAGCCGTCGACGCCGGGCGGCAACCGTGGATATGGTCGGTCCCCATGGCTGGCAGACCGCCGGGCGCACCGCCCCAGACGACTGCGACGAGGCCCGGCGCCGCCACGGTGCCCGACCCCGTGACGGCCCGGTTGCGCAAGAGGCTCCGCCGGGTCCGCCGAAGGCTGCGCACCGCCGGTGTCGACTACTTCCGCGGCGGCGCCGCCGACTGGCCGGTGCTCTGCGCGCTCGCCCTGCTCGTCCCGCTGCTGATCCTGCTCAACATCTGGATCCCCGCCTGGGCCCCGCCCACCTCCCTGGTCCTGCCGATCCTGGCCGCCGCCCTGCTGCTGCGCCCGGGCAGCCTCGTGGTGCTGTACGCGCTGGCCGCGCTGGGCCTCTCCGCCGAGTCCGTGATCCACACCGGCCAGCGGGTCGCCAGCGCCGACCCCGACGCCTACACCTACGGCGTCACCCCCGGCGCCGCCCTGGTGGTCGGCGCGGCCGGCGTCGGCGGCCTGCTGCTGGCCCAGTTCCGCAGCCGGGTCGGCGTCCCCTGGTGGGGCGGCTCCACCATGCTCTTCGACCTGCGCGAGCGGCTGCGGGTGCAGAGCCGCGTCCCGAGGCTCCCGGACGGCTGGCACGCCGACATGGCGCTGCGCCCGGCCGGCGGGCAGTCCTTCTCCGGCGACTTCGTGGTCGCCGCCCGGACCGGCCCCGGCCAGCGGGTGCTGGAGGTGGTCCTCGCGGACGTCTCCGGCAAGGGCATGGACGCCGGCTCCCGGGCCCTGCTGCTCTCCGGCGCCTTCGGCGGCCTGCTCGGTTCGCTGCCCGCGCACGACTTCCTGCCCGCCGCCAACGGCTACCTGCTCCGCCAGGCCTGGGAGGAGGGCTTCGCGACCGCCGCCCACCTGGTGCTCGACCTGGACACCGGCGAGTACGAACTGCTCTCGGCCGGCCACCTGCCCGGCATGCAGCGGCTGGCCGGCGCCGGGCGCTGGGAGGTCAAGGAGGCCGAGGAGGGGCCGGCGCTCGGGATCTTCGACGGCGCCAAGTTCGAGGGCGTGCGCGGCCGGCTGAACCGGGGCGACGTCCTGCTGCTCTGCACCGACGGCATGGTCGAGGCGCCCGGCCGCGACCTCTCCGAGGGCATGGACCGGCTGATGGGCGAGGCCGACCGGCTGGTCCCCGGCGCCGGGCCCGGCGCGGGCACCGGCGCGGCCTCCCGGTTGATCGAGACGGTCGCCCGGGACATCAACGACGACCGCGCCGTCCTGCTGCTCTGGCGCGATTGAGCGGGCGCCGTTCCGGGCATTTACCGGGGGCAGGCGCTGTCAAGCCCGGGAGCTGATCTTCGGCCATTCCGGACGGGCCGTCACCGTTGCGGACCTGCCGGTTCCGTTCCCGCCCGTCGGGCGTTTCCCGGCCGCTCAGCGCGGCCCCGCCGACGATTCGTCAGAATGTCTCGGCTATCGTCTCGGTCGGCGGAAACTCGTCTCGCATCGCAGGATATCGGCGTTCGGCCGACAGTCAGACCTTTACGCAATCGGCACGGTCGACCACACTGAGTCCGGGCGGGACTGGTCAGGATTCGGGGGATGGGGGGCGTCACGTGCGGCACGACGGACACCGTGCGGTCGTACCGGACTCTCCCTCCGGCGGCTTGGCGCCGGACGAACTGCCGTTCCGCCTCGGGACCGTCGGACAGGCCGGGGTCCGGCTTCGCAGGGGCTGTCAGCCGCTGGCACCCCGCTATGAAACGAGGAAGTGAGTCCGGGTGGCACTCTCCGTCTCCGCGCTGGTCCTGTTCGGCATCATCTGCTTCATCTTCATCCGCAACAAGCAGCTGAAGACCGGGCACTTCATCCTGGCCGCCCTGTTCGGCTTCATGCTCAACCAGAGCACGGCCGCCAAGCCGATCCAGGACTTCCTGACCCAGATCGCCAAGAGCATCTCCAGCATCGCCAGCTGACCCCGGGTCCTCCGGGGGTGTCATCAGCGGGGGCGGCCGTCCGGGTCACCGGCCGGCCCGTCTGGCCTGCCGCCAGCGCCCGAACAGGCCCCGGGCGCGCACCGCCGCCGGGACGGACGCGCGGACCGGCGCGGGCATCGCGGTGCCCGCCGGCGCGGGCGGCGGCACCGCCGGCTCGCGGGTCGTCAGCAGTACGAACAGCCGCGCCCAGCACAGCCGTTCGCCGCGCGGCCAGTCCAGCGAGCGCAGCGCCGCCGAGGCCGCCTCCGACACCTCGCCGTTGACCCGGACCTCGGCGACGTCGTCCCCGGCCTTGCCGCCCAGGAACAGCTTGACCCCGTTCGGCCCGGGCGCGGCCAGGTCCGGCAGCAGCGCGGGCGCCAGCGCGGGCAGCAGGCGGTGCTCCGCCAGCCAGCCGGCCAGCCGTTCGTTGCCGAAGCCGAACACCGCCGCCGGCCCCTGCACGGCGTGCCAGCCCGGCAGCTCCGGGTGGTCGGCGTGGTCGCCGTGGCGGCCCCCGCCCTCGGTCAGCTCCACCAGCGCCGAGGCGGTGGTGGTCGCCCACATCCGGACCGCGTTGGCGAGCTTCTCCTCCTCGGTCTTGCCGAGCCCGGCCGCGCAGTCCCAGACCACCGGCGCGTCCGCCCGGCCCAGCTGCAGCACGTAACCCAGGTCGACGTGGCCGGCGCCGCCGTCGTCGCCGGGGTGCTCCCGGACGGCCACCGCCGTCGTCCCCGGGCCGCGCACCACCTCGCCGTCGACCCTGAACACCTGGCCGAGGCGCGCCATCTCCCGGACCACACAGCGCTGTATGACGGCCAGTCGGTCCTGGGGACGCACGGATACTCCTCCATCTCGGGCTCGCAGCCACCGCGGGCTCGCAGTCGTCTCGAACTGCGCTCGAACGCCGCCGAGGCTATCGGCCCGGAGCCTCACCGGGAAACCGCCGCGGAGCCGCGGCACGGTGGGTGCGGCCGACCGCTCCGGTCGCGGGAATGTCCGAGATGCACCATTTTGGGTAGCGGCAACCGTAGGCACCCGCCTGGAGAACCGCATGGCCCGCACCGACCTGACGCCCCCTCCGCCGAAGCTCCGCGCCCCGGACGGCGCCGGGCTGGTCGCCGAGATCGAGGCGTACCTCGCCTCGCTGCCCGCCGCGGCGCGCACCGCCGTCCCCTACGTCTACGTCCCGCGGCTCGGCTCCACCGTCCAGCTCTGGAACGCCGGCCACCCGCTGCCGCGCCCCACCCTGCTGAACCGGCTCACCCGGCGCCCGGCCCGCCCGGTCCCGGTGAGCGCCGCCGACCACCTGCGGCTCGCCTCCCGCTACATCGGCGCCTTCGGCTGGCTCCAGGGCGCGATGTGGGACACGGCCGGCCGGGTCTGCCTGCTCGGCGCCCAGGCCGCCGTCCTCGCCCACGGCTACGGCACCCCGGCCACCGTCCGCACCGCGCGGGTCCAGCTGATGGAGGTGCTGCACGCGACCGGGCACCCGGTCAGCTCACCGGACGAGTACAACGACCGGCCCACCACCCGTGAGGGGGACGTCCACCTGCTGCTCGACCGGGCCGCCGCCCGAGCCGGACGGCTCGGCCTCTGAACGCCGGCGGCCCGGTCTGACGTGGCGTCGGGGAAAGCGAACGGCGCCAGGAAAAGCGAACGGCGCCGGGGAAAGCGAACGGCCCCGGAGGGACGGTGGACGTCCCTCCGGGGCCGGACTGCTGGAGCGGGCGACGAGAATCGAACTCGCGTGACTAGTTTGGAAGACTAGGGCTCTACCATTGAGCTACGCCCGCATGATCCCCCGGCCGTCGCCGGACGGAAGGTCGGGAACAGCGTACCTGGTCCGGTCGGCTGCGCGCACACCGCATTCGTTTCCCGGCCTCTGATATGTCGGCGAGCCGACGGGGCCCGGCGTGTACGCTTCCTCTCGGCACCACGGGGTGTGGCGCAGTTTGGTAGCGCGTCCGCTTTGGGAGCGGAAGGCCGTCGGTTCGAATCCGGTCACCCCGACAGTGCGGCAGGGTCTCGCCCACGGCGGGGCCCTGTTGGCGTCTTCGCGTGCCCCCACCGTACGCCGGTGGTGGACCTCGCGCCCGCCGGGGCGGCTCCGGAGCCCGCCGGAACGGGTCGGGCGGCCGTCGGCGGTGGCGTCCTGGCGTCCGCCTTTCGTGGTACCGGTAGGATGGGGCGCTGGCGGTAGTCCCTGCGGCGTCCACCCAGGTCAACCGCACGAGGGCGAGGAGTCACGCTCACCGTCCACCCCCAACGGGAGATGCAGCTCCAACCGCCCATCGCCCGTCTCGCCCGACCCGCCCGTACCGGCCCCGGCCGGCGGCACGGGGAGGGCGGAGGCAACCTGACCGCAAGCCCATAGGAGACCTAACCGTGAAGAGCGCCGTCGAGACTCTGAACCCGACCCGGGTTCGACTCACCGTCGAGGTGCCCTTCGAGGAGCTCAAGCCCAGCCTCGACGCGGCGTACAAGAAGATCAACCAGCAGGTCTCGGTCCCGGGCTTCCGCAAGGGCAAGATCCCGAACCGGGTCATCGACCAGCGTTTCGGTCGTGGCGCCGTGCTGGAGGAGGCCGTCAACGACGCCCTCCCGCGCTTCTACACGCAGGCCGTCGACGAGGGCAAGATCGAGGTCCTCGGCCAGCCCGACATCACCAACATCGAGGGTGTCGAGAAGATCGCCGACGGTGGTGACCTGAAGTTCACCGCCGAGGTCGACGTCCGCCCGGAGATCACCCTCCCGGACTTCTCCTCCATCGAGGTCACCGTCGACCCGATCGTCGTCACCGACGAGGACGTCGACAAGTCCCTGGAGCAGCTGCGCGAGCGCTTCTCCTCGGTCAAGGACGTCGAGCGCGCCGCCGCCGCCGGCGACATCGTGGTCGTCGACCTCGAGGCCAAGGTCGACGGCGAGGTGCCGGAGGACGGCACCGCCGCCGGCGTCAGCTACGAGATCGGCTCGGGCCGCCTGATCGACGGCATCGACGACGCCGTCATCGGCCTGGAGGCCGGTGGCACCGCCACCTTCACCACCGAGCTCAAGGGCGGCACCCAGGCGGGCAAGACCTCCGAGGTCACCGTCACCGTCACCGCCGTCCAGGAGAAGGAGCTGCCGGAGCTGGACGACGAGTTCGCCCAGCTGGCCAGCGAGTTCGACACCCTGGAGGACCTGAAGGCCGACTCCCGCAAGCGCCTGGAGCGCATGAAGGAGTACGACCAGGCCACCCAGGCCCAGGAGAAGGTCCTCGACGCGCTGCTCGGCCTGGTCGAGATCGAGTTCCCGGAGAAGCTCCTCAAGGACGAGATCGAGACCCGCAAGCACAACCTGGAGCACCACCAGCTGGAGCCGATGGGCCTCAACCTCGCGACCTACCTGGAGACCCAGGGCAAGTCGGAGGAGGAGTACCTGGCCGAGCTCGAGGAGCAGGCGAAGAAGGGCATCAAGACCCAGTTCGTCCTGGACCAGATCGTCGCCGACGAGGAGCTGGGCGTTAACCAGGAGGAGCTCACCGAGCACCTCATCCGCCGCGCCGCCGGCTCGGGCCTCACCCCGGACCAGTTCGCGCAGCAGGTCGTCCAGGGTGGCCAGGTGCCGCTGCTGGTCGGCGAGGTCGCCCGCGGCAAGGCGCTGGCCACCGTGGTCGAGGCCGCCAAGGTCGTCGACACCGAGGGCAACGAGATCAACTTCGACGACGACGAGACCGACGAGTCGGGCGAGACCGTCGAGGCCGCCGCCGAGGCCCCGGCCGCCGAGGCCGAGGAGAACACCGAGGCCTGATCGCCCCGGTCGCCCTGAAGCAGCAGCGGGCCCGGACGCCGTACACGGTGTCCGGGCCCGCCGTGTTCCCGGCGCGCCGCCACGCCGCGCGCCGGGAACCCTGCGCTCACAGCGAACAGTTCTGCGTGAGGGATTCTGCGGCCCGGCCTGCGCGTTAGGGTCCTTGGACAGCAACAATCACGACGTGATACCCGGAAGCTGTGCGACATCGTGACGGCCGTGGAGCGACCGTCCAAATCGACTGAGCAGGTGGCTAAGTGACGTTCCCGCAGATGCAGATGCCTGGCCCGATGGCGCCGCACGCCGCCTCTGGTGACGTGCTCGGCGGCCTGGGCGACCAGGTCTACAACCGGCTGCTCAACGAGCGGATCATCTTCCTCGGCCAGCAGGTCGACGACGACATCGCCAACAAGATCACCGCCCAGCTGCTGCTGCTGGCCGCGGACCCGGACAAGGACATCTTCCTCTACATCAACTCCCCGGGCGGCTCGATCTCGGCCGGCATGGCGATCTACGACACCATGCAGTACATCAAGAACGACGTCGTCACCATCGCGATGGGCATGGCGGCCTCGATGGGCCAGTTCCTGCTGACCGCGGGCGCCAAGGGCAAGCGCTTCTCGCTGCCGAACGCCAACATCCTGATGCACCAGCCGTCCGCCGGTCTCGGCGGTTCGGCCACCGACATCCGCATCCAGGCCGAGCAGCTGCTCCGCACCAAGAAGCGGATGTCCGAGCTGATCGCCTTCCACAGCGGCCAGTCCTTCGAGCAGATCACCGCGGACTCCGACCGCGACCGCTGGTTCACGCCGGAGGAGGCCCTCGAGTACGGCCTGATCGACGCGATCATGCACAGCGCCGCGGACGTCCCCGGCGGCGGCGGCACGGGCGCCTGAGCCTCGGCCCCGGCTCCCACGAGACCACAGCCACAACGCTCCGGAGGACTAGAACCCCCATGAACATCCCCAGCCTGTCCAGCGCCAAGGCACGCGTCGAGGACATGCGCGCCGAGGGCCGCTACATCGTCCCGCGCTTCGTCGAGCGCACCTCGCAGGGCATCCGCGAGTACGACCCGTACGCCAAGCTGTTCGAGGAGCGCATCATCTTCCTCGGCTCGCAGGTGGACGACGTCTCCGCGAACGACATCATGGCCCAGCTGCTCTGCCTGGAGTCCATGGACCCGGACCGCGAGATCCAGATGTACATCAACTCGCCGGGCGGCTCGTTCACGGCCCTGACGGCCATCTACGACACCATGCAGTACGTGAAGCCGGACATCACCACCGTCTGCATGGGCCAGGCGGCCTCCGCGGCGGCCGTGCTGCTCGCGGCCGGCACCCCCGGCAAGCGGATGGCGCTGCCGAACGCCCGTATCCTGATCCACCAGCCGTACACCGAGACCGGCCGCGGTCAGGTGTCCGACCTGGAGATCCAGGCCAAGGAGATCTTCCGGATGCGCGAGCAGCTGGAGGAGATGCTCTCCAAGCACTCGAACAAGACCGTCGAGCAGGTCCGCGACGACATCGAGCGCGACAAGATCCTCACGGCCGAGGAGGCCGTCGAGTACGGTCTCGTCGACCTGGTCATCTCGACCCGCAAGGCCTCGCTGACCTCCTGAGGTCGGCACCGCGGGGGCGGGGCGCGCCGGTGGTGGCACGCCCCGCCCTCCGCACACCGGCGTGCTCCGGCGACGGCATCTGTTCGGTATCAATTCGCCCAGGGCGTAGGGCAGACCCGGCGAAGAGGACGGAATCAGGGGCGCGGCAGAGTACCGTCGGATAGCGAGACCGATCGCCGTCGGCGTTGACGGTCCACAGCACCAGGCCCCGGAACCCCCGCGGGGCCCCTGGCGAAGGGGAAGCACCTCGTGGCACGCATCGGAGACGGTGGCGACCTGCTCAAGTGCTCGTTCTGCGGCAAGTCGCAGAAGCAGGTGAAGAAGCTGATCGCCGGCCCAGGCGTGTACATCTGCGACGAGTGCATCGACCTGTGCAACGAGATCATCGAGGAGGAGCTCGCCGAGACCTCCGAGGTGCGCTTCGAGGAGCTGCCGAAGCCGCGCGAGATCTACGAGTTCCTGGACCAGTACGTGGTCGGCCAGGACCTCGCCAAGAAGGCGCTGTCGGTGGCCGTCTACAACCACTACAAGCGCGTGCAGGCGGGCGAGGCCGGCCGCAGCGGCGGCAACGGCCGTGAGGACGCCATCGAGCTGGCGAAGTCCAACATCCTGCTGCTCGGCCCCACCGGCTCCGGCAAGACGCTGCTGGCGCAGACCCTGGCCCGGATGCTGAACGTGCCGTTCGCCATCGCGGACGCCACCGCGCTGACCGAGGCGGGGTACGTCGGCGAGGACGTCGAGAACATCCTGCTCAAGCTGATCCAGGCGGCCGACTACGACGTCAAGAAGGCCGAGACCGGGATCATCTACATCGACGAGATCGACAAGGTCGCGCGCAAGAGCGAGAACCCGTCGATCACCCGCGACGTCTCGGGCGAGGGCGTGCAGCAGGCGCTGCTGAAGATCCTGGAGGGCACCACCGCCTCGGTGCCGCCGCAGGGCGGGCGCAAGCACCCGCACCAGGAGTTCATCCAGATCGACACCACCAACGTGCTGTTCATCGTGGGCGGCGCGTTCGCGGGCCTGGAGCGGATCATCGAGGGCCGGGCGGGTGCCAAGGGCATCGGCTTCGGCGCCAACATCCGCTCCAAGCGGGAGCTGGACGCCAGTGACCACTTCCGCCAGGTGATGCCGGAGGACCTGGTCAAGTTCGGCATGATCCCGGAGTTCATCGGCCGTCTCCCGGTGATCACCAGCGTGCACAACCTGGACCGCGAGGCGCTGCTGCAGATCCTCACCGAGCCGAAGAACGCGCTGGTCAAGCAGTACCGGAAGCTCTTCGAACTGGACGGCGTGGAGCTGGAGTTCTCCCGGGACGCGCTGGAGGCCATCGCCGACCAGGCGATCCTGCGCGGCACCGGCGCGCGCGGCCTGCGGGCCATCATGGAGGAGGTGCTGATGTCCGTGATGTACGAGGTCCCCTCGCGCCAGGACGTCGCCCGCGTGGTGGTCACCGGGGACGTCGTCTCCAAGCACGCCATCCCGACCCTCGTCCCGCGCGACATGATCAAGCGGGAGCGGCGCGAGAAGAGCGCCTGACCCCCGGACGTGCGAAGGGCCCCTGGTGCGTCACCAGGGGCCCTTCGGCGTTCCGTGCGGGGCCGCGCCCCACCGGGGGACCTCCTACTTCGGGACCTCGGCGACCGCGCGCAGGTCACGGGCCTCGGCGGCGAGCTTCTCCAGGTCCGGCGCCTTGCCGTCCTCGGGCGCCCGCATCAGCAGGATCAGGCTGCTGTTGTCGGCCCAGGCGCAGATGCCCAGGTCGGTGCCTTCCTGGGTGGCCTTGGCGCACTCCATGGTGCCGCCCTTGGGGCCGGCGTCCACCGGGTGCCGGTTGCTGACCGTCGGGCCGCCGGAGGAGAAGCCCTTGAACATGGCGTCCAGCTCCTGCTTGGGCAGCAGCACCTTGCCGTAGCCGCCGACCACGATGAGCTGCGGGTCCTCGGAGGAGTCCAGGTACACCGCGCTGACGCCGGTCGGGTTCCAGGCCCCGTCGCCCTTGCCGAACTCGGAGGTGATCTCCTCCTCCATCTTCCGGGCGATCTCGTTGTCGTCGTCCTTCGAGAGGGCCTGGAACTTCGCCGGCAGGACGATCTTCTGGGTGCCCGCGTTGGACGTCACGTCGAGCACGAAGTACGCGACGGCGCCGCCGATCAGCGCCAGCACGCCGACGAAGACGCCGAGCAGGATCCACAGCGTCTTGCGGGACTTCTTGGGCGGCGGCACCGGGGCGTACGCGCCGTACCCGGCCGGGCCGGCCTGCGGCGGCACCGCGCCGAGGCCCGGCGTGCCGGCCGGCGGCGGGGGCGTGGCCCCGTAGCCGGGCTGGGACGGGACGGGCGCGCCGCCGTAGGGCTGGCCGGCGGGCGGCGGGGCGCCGTAGGGGTTCTGCTCGGACACGGTGGCCCTTTCTGGGGACGGACGGAGGGCACGCGCTGCCCGGGGCCCGGACAGCGAGGAGCGTGACGCCTGCGTCTGGCTACTTGGCGACGACCATGGCGTCGCGGATCGCCCGGGTCTTCTCGGCGGCCTGGGCGGGGGTGAGGGCGGTGCCGCCCACCTTGATGAAGGACACCCGCGCGGTGGTGGACCTGTCGGCCCAGACGCAGACGGTGGTGGAGCTCTTGGGCGCGCTGCCGCCGATCGAGATGCCGTAGGTGCCGCAGGAGAGCTTGGCCGAGGAGTCGTGGCTGTACTGGGCCGGGAAGTCCGTCATCGGGGTGGTCCAGGTGGCACCGCCGTTGGTGTCCTTCTTGGAGTCCTCGATGATCGCGCCCGGGTCCTTGATCTTCCCGTACACGCCGAGGACGCTGATGGTGCCGTCGGTGGCGTCGGAGCCCTTGGCGTAGCTGGCCAGCAGGACGTGCAGGTCGGTGCCGATCTTCTCGGACTGCTCGGCCTTGGCCGGGTCGGCGGCCTGCTCCTTCACCGACTTCTGGGTGTAGCCGTCCGGCAGCGTCTGCGGCGCGCTGATCTTGTAGTCGCCGCCGCCGGAACCGCCGATCAGCTTGTAGACGCCGAAGCCGCCGCCACCGAGCACCAGCGCGGCGATCACCAGTCCGACCACCAGGCCGCCCTTGCCCTTCTTCGGCGGCGGCGCCACCGGGTAACCCGGCTGGCCGTACGGCGCCTGCTGCGGCACCCCGTAGGCCGGCTGGGCCCCGTACTGCGGCGCCGGGGCGCCCTGCTGCGGGTAGCCGTACTGCGGCTGCGGCGCGCCGTAGGGCTGCTGCGGCTGCGGCGGCCCGTACGGTGCCCCGTAGGGCTGCTGCGGCTGACCCTGCGGATACTGCTGACCCTGGCCGTACATCTGCGTCTGTGCTCCCCCGCCGCACCCGCGGCCTGTCTGTCGTGGTCTGGAGTCGTCCGTGTCCGTACGAAGGACCGGACGAGTGTGCGGGCACGGTACCGTACCCGGCCGACGGCCGTCCGGAGCGGGCGCGCGGAGTCCGCGGACCGAAAGCGGTTCGTAACCCACGTCCGCGGTTACGTAAACTGTGCGTCGTGACCGACACCACGAACCAGCGCCCCGCGAGCTCTCACGCCGGGGACGACGCAGCCACCCTCCCGACGACCTACGCTCCGGCGGATGTAGAGGGCGAGCTGTACGAGCGCTGGGTAGAGCGCGGTTACTTCACGGCCGACGCGAAGAGCGAGAAGCCGCCGTACACCATCGTCATCCCGCCGCCGAACGTCACGGGCAGCCTCCACCTGGGCCACGCCTTCGAGCACACGCTGATCGACGCGCTCGTCCGCCGCAAGCGGATGCAGGGCTACGAGGCCCTCTGGCAGCCCGGCATGGACCACGCCGGCATCGCCACCCAGAACGTGGTCGAGCGCGAGCTGGCCAAGGAGGGCAAGTCCCGCCACGACCTGGGCCGGGAGGCCTTCGTCGAGCGGGTCTGGCAGTGGAAGGCCGAGTCCGGCGGCCAGATCTCCGGCCAGATGCGCCGCCTCGGCGACGGCGTGGACTGGTCCCGCGAGCGCTTCACCATGGACGAGGGCCTGTCCCAGGCCGTCCAGACCATCTTCAAGAAGCTCTACGACGACGAGCTGATCTACCGCGCCGAGCGCATCATCAACTGGTGCCCGCGCTGCCTCACCGCGATCTCGGACATCGAGGTGGAGTACCAGGACGACGACGGCGAGCTGGTCTCCATCCGCTACGGCGAGGGCGACGCCTCGATCGTCGTCGCCACCACGCGGGCCGAGACGATGCTCGGCGACACCGCCGTCGCGGTCCACCCGGACGACGAGCGGTACAAGCACCTGGTCGGCACCGAGATCGAGCTCCCGCTCACCGGCCGCCGCATCCCGGTCGTCGCCGACGCGCACGTCGACCCCGAGTTCGGCACCGGCGCCGTCAAGGTGACGCCCGCGCACGACCCGAACGACTTCGAGATCGGCCAGCGCCACAACCTGCCGGCCATCGCCGTCATGGACGAGCACGCGGTCATCACCGCGCACGGCCCGTTCCTGGGCCTGGACCGACTGGAGGCCCGCTCGGCGATCGTCGCCGCGCTGCGCGCCGACGGCCGGATCGTCGCCGAGAAGCGCCCGTACGTCCACTCGGTCGGCCACTGCTCGCGCTGCAAGACCACGATCGAGCCGCGGCTGTCCATGCAGTGGTGGGTCAAGGTCGGCCCGCTCGCCAAGGCCGCCGGTGACGCGGTCCGCGACGGCAAGGTCAAGATCCACCCGCAGGAGATGGAGAAGCGCTACTTCGACTGGGTCGACAACCTGCACGACTGGTGCATCTCGCGCCAGCTGTGGTGGGGCCACCGGATCCCGGTCTGGTACGGCCCGAACGGCGAGGTCGTCTGCGTCGGACCGGACGAGCAGCCGCCGGCCGGCGAGGGCTGGCACCAGGACACCGACGTCCTGGACACCTGGTTCTCCTCGGGCCTGTGGCCCTTCTCCACCCTCGGCTGGCCCGAGCAGACCGAGAGCCTGGCGAAGTTCTACCCGAACTCCGTCCTGGTCACCGGCTACGACATCCTCTTCTTCTGGGTCGCCCGGATGATGATGTTCGGCCTCTACGCGATGGACGGCACCCCGCCGTTCCACACCATCGCGCTGCACGGCATGGTCCGTGACCAGAACGGCAAGAAGATGTCGAAGTCCTTCGGCAACGTGGTGAACCCGCTGGACTGGATGGACAAGTACGGCTCCGACGCGCTGCGCTTCACGCTGGCCCGTGGCGCCAACCCGGGCGTCGACGTGCCGATCGGCGAGGACTGGGTCCAGGCGGCCCGCAACTTCGCCAACAAGATCTGGAACGCCACCCGCTTCGCGCTGATGAACGGCGCCACCGTCGAGGGCCCGCTGCCCGCGCCGGAGGAGCTGACCGCGTCCGACCGCTGGATCCTGTCGCGCCTCAACAGCACGGTCGCCGAGGTGGACGCCTTCTACGAGGACTACCAGTTCTCGAAGCTCTCCGA
Organism: Kitasatospora sp. NPDC127111; assembly: GCF_042677465.1. Taxonomy (NCBI): domain Bacteria; kingdom Bacillati; phylum Actinomycetota; class Actinomycetes; order Kitasatosporales; family Streptomycetaceae; genus Kitasatospora; species Kitasatospora sp. NPDC127111. Next base: position 17,640 of record NZ_JBHXTG010000045.1, on the reverse strand, counting down.
GGCGCTCTACCACTTCGCCTGGGACGAGGTCTTCGACTGGTACGTGGAGCTCTCCAAGACCACGCTGGCCAAGGGCGGCGCGCAGGCCGACGCCGCGCGCCGGGTGCTCGGCGAGGTCCTCGACGTCACCCTGCGGCTGCTCCACCCGATCGTGCCGTTCGTCACCGAGACGCTGTGGACCACGCTCACCGGTTCCGAGTCGGTCGTCATCGCCGACTGGCCGCAGGACAGCGGATACCGCGACGCCGAGGCCGAGGCGGAGATCGCCACGCTCCAGCGGGTGGTCACCGAGGTGCGCCGGTTCCGTACCGACCAGGGGCTGAAGCCGGGCCAGAAGGTCCCGGCCCGGCTCGACCTGGCCGGCACCGCGCTCGTGCCGCACGAGGACGCGATCCGCTCGCTGACGCGCCTGACCGCGCCCGAGGAGGGCTTCGCGGCCACCGCCTCGCTCCCGGTCGCCGGTGCCACCGTGGCCCTGGACCTCTCCGGCACCATCGACGTCGCGGCCGAGCGCAAGCGCCTGGCCAAGGACCTCGCGGCCGCCGAGAAGGAGAAGGCCCAGACCACCGCGAAGCTCGGCAACGAGGCGTTCCTCGCCAAGGCGCCGGACGACGTGGTCGCCAAGATCCGCGCCCGCCAGGAGGCCGCCGAGGCCGACATCGACCGGATCACCGCCCAGCTCGCGGCGCTGCCGCAGGCCTGACGGCCGGTAACCCTCCGAGGGGCCGCATCCCGCCGACGCGGGGTGCGGCCCCTCGGCATTTCCGGGGCATCCCTTTCCTGCTCCTAATAGCCCAATGCCGTTGCTCCCTTCCGGCGAATATTCATCCTGGACCGGGTGAGGCCGTATTCCGCCCGAATTCATTCCGGTCTTGCCCGCGCGGGTTCGCGGAAGTCGGCAGGTCGGATGTGTACGGTGTGCAGCAGTTCCGCTGATCCGACGGCACCGAACGGGAGGGCACGGCGTGGTTGCGACCGAGGAGTTGGCCGACGAACTGCCTGCTGAGGCGGTCGAGGAGGCCAAGGGCAGGGCGGCGACGCTGTTGCTCGCGTTCCGGCACGGCAACCAGCTCGCGTTCGACGACGAGTTGGACCGGATCATGGCGGAGCACGCGCACCGCGAGGTCACCACCCTGCTCACCTGGATCGCCGCCGAGGCGGTCCGCAAGGCGTACGCGCCCGAGGTCGGCGACCGGGTGCTGCGCGCGATGGCCCGCCGGGCCCCGGCCGACACCGGCGCGGTGGAGGTGGACGAGGAGACCGCGGACGCGGCCCGGCTGATCGAGGCGGTGGCCGGCGGCCGGGTCGCCGAGGTCCGCGGGCTGGTGGCGGCCACCGCCGACACCACCTTCCTGCTCGGCGGCCTGCTGCAGGGCGTCGCCATGATGCTGCCGTTCCTGCCGGAGGGCGAGGTGGCCGAGATCACCGCCGAGCTGCGCCGCCGGCACTCCGGCCCGTGCCCCGACATCCCCGAGGCCCGGGCCGGAGGCTGAGCGCACCGCCCGCGCCGGGCGGGCGACCGGTTCTACGGCATGGCGTGCAGGTGTGAACCTACGGTGCCCGCGATCCCGCCGCCCGCCCTGGCGTCCCAGTTGGTCGACCAGGTCATCGCCCCGCCGATGCCGGGCCACCTGGTGTCGGGCTTGAAGCTGCCGCAGTTGGTGCCGGCGGCCAGGCAGTCCAGCGCGTTGTTCACCACGCCCGGGCCGACGTACCCGCCGCCCGCCGCGCTGGTGGAGGCGGGGACCCCGAGCCCGACCTGGTCGGGCCGCAGTCCGCCCTTGAGCTGGATGCAGGCCAGCGCGGTGAGGAAGTCGACGGTGCCCTGGGCGTGGACCTGACCGTCGCAGCCGAGCATCGTGCCGGAGTTGTAGTACTGCGTGTTGACGATCGTGAGGACGTCCTTCACGTTCAGCGCCAGCTTGAAGTACTCCGTCCCGGTCGACTGCATGTCGATGGTCTGCGGCGCCGTGGTGAGCACGAAGCCCTTGCCCGCCCTTGCCGCCAGGCTGTGCAGGGCCTGGCCCAGGTAGGTGGCGTTGACGCCGTTCTCCAGGTCGATGTCGACCCCGTCGAATCCGTAGCTCCGCATCAGCGCCCAGGCGGTGTCGGCGAAGGTGGTCGCGGAGGCGGAGCTGTTCACCGCGACGGTGCCGTTCTGGCCGCCGACCGAGAGGATCACCTTCTTCCCGGCCGCCTTCTTCGCCGCGATGTCGGCCTTGAACTGGGCCTCGGTGTAGCCGCCGAGCCGGGAGGAGAGGGTCGGGTCCAGCGTGAAGCTCAGGCCGCCGGGCGTGGTGGTGGCGTCCGCGAAGGAGACCGCGATGACGTCGTACGCGGCCGGCACGTCGCTGATCCGCTGGACGGTGGCGCCGTTGTCGAAGTTCTGCCAGTAGCCGGTGAGCAGGTGCTTGGGCAGGCCCGGCCGGTCGGTCGGGGTGTCCGTGGGCGTCGGCGTGCCGGTGCCGGTCGGGGGCGGGCTTCCGGTACCGGTCGAGGTGGGGCTTCCGGTGCCGGTCGGGGTGGGGGTGGTGGCGGTCGGCGAGGGCTTCGGATCGCCCGGGCCGATCAGCGAGACGTCGTCGGCCAGGAAGGCCGGCTGCCCGTACCAGCCGTGCAGGTAGACGGTGACGCCGGTGGTGTTCGCCCCGGTGGTGAAGGTGGTGCTCAGCTTCGTGTACCCGGTCGAGGTGGTCCAGGTGCTGGGGTCGGTCCCGCCGGTGCCGCGGGCGCCGAGGTAGACGTACGGGCCCAGGACCCAGCCGCTCAGCGTGTACGTCGAGGAGGGCTTCACGGTGACGGTCTGGACGCACTCGCCGGTGTCCCCGGCGCCCGGGGTGGAGCGCAGCGCGAACGCGCCGGAGTGGACGGCGGTGGTCTCGGGCACGGCGGCGGAGCAGGTCCAGCCGGTGAGGTGGTTGCCGTACTCGAAGCCGCCGTTGGTGATCAGGTCGACGTCGGCGGCGTGGGCGCCGGTGCCGTCGGCGAGGACCAGTCCGCTCAGGCCGATCGTGATCGCGCTCGCCCCGGCGAGCAGGCTGTGGACGGCGCGCGGGCGCGCGTGTCGGGCAGGTGGCATGACTCCAGCTCCTGTGGGGGAGGCCGGCGGCCCTCGTGGGGGAGGGGCGTCCGGGTGTCGATGGTGTGCGTGCGGGAGCTACCGACAACTCAAGTCCCTGTCGGGGAGGGAGACTTGCCTCACAAGGTGGAGTAGACCAATCCGACTGTCAAGGGGGCGGCCGGGCGGCGGCCGGCCGGGATGGGGCCGATTCCGGGCGCCCGGGGGATAGTGAACGCGGAAAACGAACAAGCCCCGGACAAAGGCGCGGTTCTCACCCTGTGGGGACCGCCCGGCGGTGCTCCGTAGACTGTGGTCGTGAGCGACAAGGCCGATCCGAACCCGTACACCCTCCGCCCCGCCGACGGCGCCCAGGGAGACCCCCTGCGCGAGGTCGAGCTGGAGCTCGCCAAGCGCTGGCCGGAGAACAAGCTGGAGCCCTCGCTCGACCGGATCGAGGCGCTGATGGACATCCTGGGCCAGCCCCAGCGGTCCTTCCCCTCCATCCACATCACCGGCACCAACGGCAAGACCTCCACCGCCCGGATGATCGAGCAGCTGCTCAACACCTTCGAGCTGCGCACCGGCCGCTACACCAGCCCGCACGTGGAGAGCGTCACCGAGCGGATCAGCCTGGACGGCGCCCCGATCGGCCCCGAGCGGTTCGTCGAGGTCTACCGCGACATCGAGCCGTACGTGCAGATGGTCGACGCCCAGCAGCCGGTCGCGATGTCCTTCTTCGAGGTGCTGACCGGCATGGCGTACGCCGCCTTCGCCGACGCCCCGGTCGACGTCGGCGTGATCGAGGTCGGCATGGGCGGATCCTGGGACGCCACCAACGTCATCGACGCCGCCGTCTCCGTGATCACCCCGATCTCGCTCGACCACACCGACAAGCTCGGCGAGACCACCGGCGAGATCGCGGTCGAGAAGTCCGGGATCATCAAGCCCGGCGCGGTCGCCGTGGTCGCCCAGCAGCAGCTGGACGCCGCCCAGAGCATCCTCAAGCGCGCCGTCGAGGTCGACGCCACCGTGGCCCGCGAGGGCATGGAGTTCGGTGTGATGCGCCGTGAGATCGCCATCGGCGGTCAGCTGGTGACGCTGCGCGGACTCGGCGGCGAGGACTACGAGGACGTCTTCATCCCGCTGCACGGCGCCCACCAGGCCCAGAACGCCGCCGTGGCGCTGGCCGCGGTCGAGGCCTTCTTCGGCGTCGGCGGCGCGCGCGGCGGACAGCTGGACGCCGACAAGGTCCGCCAGGCCTTCGCCGGCGTCGCCTCGCCGGGCCGGCTGGAGGTCGTCCGCCGCAGCCCCACCATCGTCCTGGACGCCGCCCACAACCCCAACGGCGCCCAGGCCACCGTCGCCGCGCTCGGCGAGTCCTTCGGCTTCACCCGGCTCGTCGGCGTGATCGGCACCAGCGGCGACAAGGACGTGGCGGGCCTGCTGGAGGCCTTCGAGCCGATCCTGGCCGAGGTCGTCATCACCCAGAACTCCACCCACCGCGCGATGGACGTCGACGCGCTGGCCGCCCTGGCCGTCGAGATCTTCGGCGAGGACCGCGTCCAGGTCGAGCCCCGGCTCGACGACGCCATCGCCGCCGCCGTCACCCTCGCCGAGGAGGAGGGCGACCTCGGCGGCGCCGGGGTGCTGGTCACCGGCTCGGTCATCACGGTGGGCGAGGCCCGCCTGCTCCTCGGGAGGAAGTGACGATGAGGACGCTCTGCTCCTCGACGCTGATCGGCGAGGCGTTGTTGATCATGTTCGCGGCGCTGGTCGCGATGCAGCTCTCGGACGTCCCGACCGCCACGATCTGGACCGTCAGCGGCATCGCGATGGCCCTGTGCGTCGCGCTCTGCGGCATGATCACCCGGCCCGGTGCGGTGCCGATCGGCTGGGCGCTGCAGATCGGCCTGATCGCCAGCGGCTTCATCCTGCCGACGATGTTCGGCCTCGGCGTGGTCTTCGCCGGCCTCTGGTGGTGCTCGGTGCACTACGGCCGCAAGATCGACGAGTTCAAGGCGGCCCGCGCCGCCGAGGCCGCCGCCCCGGCCTAGACCGGGCCCGCTCCGGGCCGCCGCCCCAGCGGCCCGGACCAGGCCCGGACCGGCCGCAGAGGGCCCTGCTCACGCAAGGTAACCTCTGCGGTAGTCGCACTCCGTACGCCGAGGAGGAGTGCGTGCCGAACCGATCCCCAGGAGACGCACCGTGTCCCAGCGCACTCTCGTCCTGCTCAAGCCCGACGCCGTCAAGCGCGGCCTGGCCGGCGAGATCATCAGCCGCATCGAGCGCAAGGCCGGCTGGCGGCTCACCGCCGTCGAGCTGCGCACCTTCGACCGGGCGACGCTGGAGCAGCACTACGCGGAGCACGTCGGCCGCCCGTTCTACGAGCCGCTGCTGGAGTTCATGACCTCCGGCCCGTCGATCGCGCTGATCGTCGAGGGCGAGGAGGTCATCCGCGGCATCCGCATGCTGGCCGGGGCCACCAACCCGCTGGAGGCCGGCGCCGGCACCATCCGCGGCGACTACGCGACCATCACCCGCGAGAACCTGATCCACGCCTCCGACTCCCCGGAGTCCGCCGAGCGCGAGATCAAGATCTTCTTCCCCGCGCACGCCTGATCCACCGGGCTCCGGGACCTTCGGGTGCCCCGGTCGGGACCATTGGCCCGGCCGGGGCATTCTTATCGTGAAATAGGGAACTGGGGGTGCCGACACGGCGTCCCAATGCCCGGAGAAGCGATCACGCTCCGGACAATGGACGGTATGCCCCACCTCGACGTCCGTCCTGGCAGGCGTGACTACGATGGACGCGACTCAAGGGCCCGGTACGGCTGGTCAGCTGGCCTTTGCCCAAGCCGTGGGCGCACGCATTTCGTCCACCCCCGCAATGACTCCGAGCCCGGGAAGGCACCGACACCCCATGGCAACCAACCTGTCGTTCATCGGCCGCGACCTGGCGATCGACCTCGGAACCGCCAACACGCTGGTGTACGTCAGGGGCAAGGGGATCGTCCTCAACGAGCCGTCCGTGGTCGCGGTCAACACCAACACCGGCGGCATCCTGGCGGTCGGCGCCGAGGCCAAGAAGATGATCGGCCGCACCCCCGGCAACATCGTCGCCATCCGCCCGCTCAAGGACGGCGTGATCGCCGACTTCGAGATCACCGAGCGGATGCTCCGCTACTTCATCCTCAAGATCCACCGCCGCCGCTACCTGGCCCGCCCCCGCGTCGTGGTCTGCGTGCCCTCCGGCATCACCGGCGTCGAGCGCCGCGCCGTCATCGAGGCCTCCTCGCAGGCCGGCGCGCGCCAGGTCCACATCATCGAGGAACCGATGGCCGCCGCCATCGGCGCCGGCCTGCCCGTCCACGAGGCCACCGGCAACATGGTCGTCGACATCGGCGGCGGCACCACCGAGGTCGCCGTCATCTCGCTCGGCGGCATCGTCACCGCCCAGTCCATCCGGGTCGCCGGCGACGAGCTGGACAACGCCATCGTCCAGCACATCAAGAAGGAGTACTCGCTGCTCCTGGGCGAGCGCAGCGCCGAGCAGATCAAGATGAGCATCGGCTCGGCCTTCGCCCTCGAGGGCGAGAAGGACGAGCACGCCGAGATCCGCGGCCGCGACCTCGTCAGCGGCCTGCCCAAGACCGTCGTCATCTCCGCCGCCGAGGTCCGCGAGGCCATCGACGAGCCGGTCAACTCCATCATCGACGCGGTCAAGACCACCCTCGACCAGTGCCCGCCCGAGCTGGCCGGCGACGTCATGGACCGCGGCATCGTGCTCACCGGCGGCGGCGCCCTGCTCCGCGGCCTCGACGAGCGGCTGCGCCGGGAGACCGGCATGCCGATCCACATCGCCGAGAACCCGCTCGACTCCGTCGCGCTCGGCTCCGGCAAGTGCGTCGAGGAGTTCGAGGCACTCCAGCAGGTACTCGACGCCCAGCCGCGCCGTTAGCACAACCGACAGACCGGACAGTCAAACTGAAACGGCCCCCGCCCGGGCCCCACAGCCCGGGTGGGCGGCCAGGTACGAAGGGGCAGTACCAGCACCGTGAGGGACACACGAGAGAGCCGGCTGCTGCTCATCCTGCTGGTGGCCGTCGCCTTCGCGCTGATCACCGTGGACATCAAGGGCGGTGAGAGCTCCCCGCTCGGCGGCGCCCGGCGGGCCGCGGCCGGCGTCCTCGGCCCGGTCGAGCGCGGCGCCGCCACCGTGGTCGACCCCGTCGCCGACACCGTCCGCGCCTTCCGCGACGCCGCCACCCACAGCGGCCGCACCGACCAGCTCGCCCGCGAGAACACCGAGCTGCGCCAGAAGCTCGCCTCCACCGACGCCGCCGGCGCCCGCACCAAGCAGCTCGACGACCTGCTGCGCACCGCCGGCGCCGGCGGCTACACCGTGAAGGCCGCCCAGGTCATCGCGATCGGCCCGGCCCAGGGCTTCTCCTGGACCATCACCATCGACGCCGGCGGCGACGACGGCCTCACCCGCGACATGACGGTCATCAACGGCCAGGGCCTGGTCGGCCGGATCACCACCGTCGCCCCCACCACCGCCACCGTGCTGCTCGCCTCCGACCCCGGCTTCACCGCCGGCGCCCGGCTGGAGGGCAGCGGCGAGATCGGCTTCGCCGCCGGCGGCGGCACCAGCGCCATGAAGGTCTCCCTGCTCAACGGCAAGGCCCAGGTCAAGGAGGGCGACCGGCTGGTCACCTTCGGCTCGCAGAGCGGCCGCCCGTTCGTGCCCGGCGTCCCGGTCGGCAAGGTCGTCCAGGTCGAGGCCAACCCCGGCCAGCTCACCAAGACCATCCTGGTCGAACCCTTCGTCCAGTTCACCCGGCTCGACCTCGTCGGCGTGGTGGTCGTGCCGCCGCGCACCGACCCGCGCGACGCCGTCCTGCCGCCCGCGCCCGCCGCCCAGGGCCAGGCCCCCGCGGCGCCCGCCGCCCCCGCGGCACCGGCCGCCGCCGCACCGCCCGCCAAGCCCTCCGGGGGGAACTGAGCCATGCGCCTCGCCCGCGTCCCCGTCACCGCCGTCCTCATCCTGCTCGGCCTGATCCTCCAGGTCAGCGTCTTCGGGCGGCTCCAACTCCCGGGCGCCACCCCGGACATACTGCTGCTCGTGGTGGTCGGCCTGGCCATGGTCTACGGGCCGACCGGCGGCTGCCTGGTCGGCTTCGCGGCCGGCCTGCTGGCCGACCTCGCACCGCCCTCCGACCACGCCATCGGCCGCTACGCCCTCGTGCTCTGCCTGATGGGCTACGCCGCCGGGCTGCTCCGCCCGGACCACGGCCGGCAGCGTTCGGTCTCCAGCGCGCTGCTCGTGGTGGCCGTCGCGGCGGTCGCCTCCACCCTGCTGTACGCGATGGTCGGCGCCCTGGTCGGCGACACCGCCGCCCGCCACGTCGGCCTCGACAGCCTGGTGCTCACCGCCCTGCTGTACGACCTGCTGCTGGCGCCGTTCGTGGTGCCCGCCGTGATGCTGATCGGGCGCCGCTTCGGCAAGGACCCGGTGGCGGCCGCCGCCGGGGACGACGAGGGCGGCCCCGGCCTGGGCACGCTCGCCCGCTACCGCACCACCCGCGAGGTGTCGTCCGGGCCGACCTACAAGAAGCGGCGCCCGTTCGGCCTCTCCAAGCGGCCCTAGCCGCCCCGGCCCAGGCCCGTTGATGCCCGTGATTCCCGGAAACCCGCACTCTGGAGCGCACGAGACGTGAGCAACATCCCCGAGACCGGCCGCACCCGGCGGGTGACGATCCGTCTGGTGGTGCTGCAGATCCTGGTGCTGTCGCTGCTCGCCACCCTCGGCGGGCGGCTCTGGTACCTGCAGATCCGCAACGCCAAGGAGTACACCGCCAAGGCGACCGGCAACCACATCCGCGAGGTCGTCGAACCCGCCGTGCGCGGCGAGATCCTCGACGCGTCCGGCCGGATCCTGGCCGGCAACGAGACCAAGCTGGTCGTCTCGGTCAGCCGCACCTCGCTGCTGCAGCAGAAGGACGGCGGCAAGGCGGTGCTCGGCCGGCTCGCCGAGGTGCTCGGCATGCCGGCCAAGGACGTCCAGGAGAAGGTCCGGCTCTGCGACGCCAAGACCCCGCAGCCCTGCTGGAACGGCTCGCCCTACCAGCCGATCCCGGTCACCAAGGAGGCGACCACCCAGCAGGCGATGCAGATGATGGAGCGCCGCGAGGACTTCCCCGGGGTGACCGCGCAGCCCACCGCCGTGCGCCACTACACCGGCGTCGAGGGCGCCAACCTGGCCCAGGTGCTCGGCTACCTCTCGCCCGTGACCGACGAGGAGGTCTCCAAGACCGCCGACAAGACCGGCCTGGACCGCTACCTCCCGGCCGACCAGATCGGCCGGGCGGGGCTGGAGTCGGTGTACGACCGCGACCTGCGCGGCACCGCCGGCATCACCAAGCTGGAGGTGGACAACCTCGGCCGGGTGATCGGCACCGCCGGCGCGGTCGCGCCGCAGACCGGCAACAACCTGGTGACCAGCATCGACGCCCGGGTGCAGAAGGTCGTCGAGGACAACCTGGCGCAGGCGATGAACGACGCCCGCAAGACCTTCGACAAGGTGACCAACCGCAACTACGAGGCCGACTCCGGCGCCGCCGTCGTGATGGACGTGCACACCGGGCGGATCGTCGCGATGGCCAGCGCCCCGACCTACGACCCCAACCTGTGGCAGGGCGGCATCTCCGGCAAGGACTACCAGGCGCTGACCAGCAAGGAGTCCAACTTCCCGCTGCTGAACCGGGCCATACAGGGTCAGTCCGCCCCCGGCTCGACCTTCAAGGTCATCTCCACCACCGCCGCCGTGCAGGCCGGCTACTCGCTGGACGGGCGCTACCCGTGCCCGAAGAGCATGACCATCGGCGGCCGCGAGTTCAAGAACTTCGAGAGCGAGAGCTTCGGTGACATCTCGCTGGAGAAGGCGCTGGAGATCTCCTGCGACACCGTCTTCTACGGCCTGGCGTACGACCAGTGGATGAAGGACGGCGGCATCAAGCCGAAGAAGGAGCCGGGCGACTGGTTCTTCAAGACCGCCCACCAGTTCGGCCTCGGCGCCAAGACCGGCATCGACCTGCCCAGCGAGGTCACCGGCCGGGTGCCGGACCGGCAGTGGAAGCAGTCCTTCTTCGACAACAACAAGGACGCCTGGTGCAAGCAGGCGGAGAAGGGCGGCAACAGCTTCTCCGACCAGATCGCCCGGGAGAACTGCGTCGACGGCTACCAGATGCGCGCCGGTGACGCCGTCAACTTCGCGATCGGGCAGGGCGACACGCTCGTCACCCCGATCCAGATGGCCCGCATCTACTCCGCGCTCTCCAACGGCGGCACCTTCTACCGGCCGACCATCGCCAAGGCGGTGATAAGCCCGAGCGGGGAGCTCGTCCGCGAGATCGCCCCGCACGAGGACGCGAAGTTCCCCGGCGACCAGAAGCTGCTCAGCTACATCGACCAGGCCACCGCGGGCGTCATCACCAGCGGTACGGCGGCCTGGAAGTTCGCCGGGGCCGGCTGGCCGCAGAACAAGATCGAGCTGCACGCCAAGACCGGCACCGCCGAGGTCGAGGGCAAGCAGACGACCTCGTGGCTCACCACGTACAGCAGGGACTACGCGGTCGTGATGACGATAAGCCAGGGCGGCACCGGCTCCGGCGGTTCGGGTGACGCCGTCCGCCGCATCTACCAGGCGCTGTACGGCGTGGTGGACGACAAGGGCACCGTCGACGGCAGCAAGGCGCTGCTGCCCAAGCCGCAGACCGAGCTGCCGAAGTTCAACCCGGACGGCACCGCGATCATCAAGCCGGCCGCGTACACCCAGGAGCCCGGCGACCCGGGCGTGACCGGCGGCTCGCCGCGGGTCTTCCTGGACCCGGCGCAGCCGTCCGGCCCGGTGGTCCTGCTCACGGCGGCGGACGCCGCCCTCGAACCCACCCGGGGCACCGGGAGGAGCCGGGCATGAGTTCCTACGGTTCGTACCGGCAGCTGCGGCTCGCGCCGCAGCGCGCCGGGATGTCGAAGAAGACCCTCGCCAAGGACTCCCCGCTCTGGCGGATCGACTGGATACTGCTGCTCGCCGCCGTGATCCTCTCGCTCGGCAGCTCGCTGCTGGTCTGGTCGGCCACCCGCGGGCGGGACTCGCTCACCCACGGCGATCCGCAGTACTTCCTGTTCCGGCACCTCACCAACGTGGTGATCGGGATGGTGCTGTGCGCGGTGGTGATAGGGATAGGGAGCCGCCGCTTCCGCACGGTGGTGCCGTTCCTGTACGTCGGCGTGATCCTGCTGCTGGTGGCCACCCTGAGCCCGCTCGGCTCGACCATCAACGGCCAGCACTCCTGGATCCAGCTCGGCGGCGGCTTCTCCGTGCAGCCGGCCGAGTTCGCCAAGCTGGCGATCGTGCTGGCGATGGCCGTGGTGCTGGCGGACCAGGTGGACGCGGGGGAGCGGGAGTTCCCCTCGCACCGGGCGGTGTTCCGCGGGCTGGTCTGGGCGACGGTCCCGATGGCGGTCGTGATGCTGATGCCGGACGCCGGTTCGGTGATGGTGATGGCGGTCATCGTGCTGGGCATCCTGCTCGCCTCCGGCGCGGCCAACCGGTGGGTGTTCGGGCTGATCCTGGCCGGGGTGGCCGGCTGCATCGCGATCTGGAAGCTCGGCGTGCTGAGCAAGTACCAGATCGACCGCTTCGCCGCCTTCGCCAACCCGGCCCTCGACCCGTCCGGCGTGGGCTACAACACCGCGCAGGCCCGGATCGCGATCGGCTCGGGCGGGCTGACCGGCAAGGGGCTGTTCCACGGGACGCAGACCACCGGGCAGTTCGTGCCGGAGCAGCAGACCGACTTCGTCTTCACGGTGGCCGGCGAGGAGCTGGGCTTCCTCGGGGCGATGGCGATAATCGTGCTGCTCGGCGTCGTGCTCTGGCGGGGCTGCCGGATCGCCCGGCACGCGACCGACCTGTACGGCACCATCGTGGCGGCCGGAGTGGTCGCCTGGTTCGCCTTCCAGGGCTTCGAGAACATCGGGATGTGCCTGGGCATCATGCCGGTGGCCGGCATCCCGCTGCCGTTCGTCTCCTACGGCGGGTCGTCGATGTTCGCGACCTGGGTGGCGATCGGGCTGCTGCAGGCGGTGCAGAGCCAGCGGCCGATAGCGGCCTGAGCGCGGGCGACCGGGCCGGAGCGGGCCCGGGCGTGACGACCGGCGGGGCCGGTCCGGGGCACTCCCCGGGCCGGCCCCGCCGGCGTTACCCGCCTCGCCGCCGGCCTCGTTACCCGCCTCGTCGCCGGCCGGGCCGCTACGGCAGCAGGCAGTCGGCGGCGGCCAGCACCGCCCGGGTCTGGTGCGCCACCTGCGTCTCCACCGGCACCCAGCGGGCGCCCAGCCGCCGCAGGCCGTCCAGGCCCGCCGCGACGATCGCCCGGGCCTGCTCCCGGCCGGCCTCCACCGCCGGGCCGCCGGTGTCCGCGAGCAACCGCAGCAGCACCGAGGCCACCCGCAGCGGGATCCGCTCCGCGACGATCCGGGCCGCGGTCACCCGGGACACCGACAACGGCCGGCCGCACCAGTCCGCCAGCCACTCGTCCGCCAGCGGCGGGCAGACCCCCAGGTTGAACTCGGCGGTGCGCAGCAACGACCCGCCCACCGCGCGCCGCGCGTGCGGCGGGACCAGCGGCAGCAGCGCGGACAGCCGCCCGGTGCGCTCCCGCAGCCTGGCGGCCGCCGCCGCCACGGCCGGTCCGACGTCCGGGTGCCGGCCACCGTCGCCGACCGCGTCGACCGCCCACATCGGCACCTCCAGCACGGCCGTCACCCCGCCGTGCCGCCCGGCGTAGGACCAGGTGGAGAGCTCCGGCCGGTCCGGCAGCGCCTGCACCCCGGCCACACCCGGCGCCGGCATCAGGTACGTCCCCGGAGCCGGGCTGGCCCAGCCCACCGCGTCGTACGAGTCGACGTCCAGCGGGATGCCGCCGCGCGCCACCGAGCGGGCGAACCGCTCGGTCAGCCCCGGCACCGGCCGGGTCAGCTGCACGAACGCGCCGCCGAAGTCCACCCCGTGCAGCGAGCACTGCAGGACCGGGCGCAGCTCGTCGATCAGCCCGGTCAGCACCAGGCTCTCCGGCATCGGGGCGCGGCCCGCGTCGGCGGCCGGCAGCAGCTCCGGCTGCTCCTCGAAGGCGGGCCGGTAGAAGTGCTCGTAGTGCCGGACCGCGGTGAGCGGGCCGTCCAGCCAGCCCTCGTTGAGCGCCGCGCCGTCCGGGTCCAGGCAGAGCAGGACGTGCCAGGAGGCGCCCGGCCGGGGCGGCCGGTCCAGCACCTTCCCGGCGAGCCGCAGCGCGGCCGCGACGCCGACCGGCTCGTTCGGGTGCGGGCCGCCGACCACCAGCACGGCGCGTTCGCCGGCGTCCACGGAGAGCAGCAGCAGCGGGCGGCCACCCCGGGAACGGCCCGCCTCGCGCAGCCGGCAGCGGTCCGGGTGGAGCCGCGCCAGCCGGCTCGCGGCGGCCTCGGCGCGGGCCAGCGTCGGGTAGCGGGCCGGGCGGCTCTCCGGGGGCGTGCGGCGGGGCACCCGCCGGCCGGTGTCGGTCATGCCGGGCGGCCGGAGTCGGTGCCGACGTGCATGGGCAACTTCCTTGTCCCGATGGCGTGCAGGGCCTCCCGGCGGAGCCCTGCCAGTACCGCACGGGCCGTCCGGGACTGTCAACAGCCGGTGAGCAGCCGGTGAGCGGCGCGCGCCGGGCGCCCGCACCGCCCCCGCCGCCCCGCCGGGCGCCCCCGGGATTCGGCTACCCTTGAGGGTCACCCCCTCCGGACGTCGCCCACCACCCCGACCGGGGTCCGCTGCGCGCGACACCTCTCAACGTCGTAAGGGTTCCTAGTACATGACTGTCGAATCGGTCTTCCCACGCCTGGAGGCCCTCCTCCCGCACGTCCAGAAGCCGATCCAGTACGTCGGCGGCGAGCTGAACTCGACCGTCAAGGACTGGGACGCCTGCGACGTCCGCTGGGCGCTGATGTACCCGGACGCCTACGAGGTGGGCCTGCCCAACCAGGGCGTCATGATCCTCTACGAGGTGCTCAACGAGCGCGAGGGCGTGCTGGCCGAGCGCACCTACAGCGTCTGGCCGGACCTCGAGGCGCTGATGCGCGAGCACGGCGTCCCGCAGTTCACCGTGGACGCGCACCGCCCGGTGAAGGCCTTCGACGTGTTCGGCCTCTCCTTCTCCACCGAGCTCGGCTACACCAACATGCTGGCCGCGCTCGACCTCGCGGGCATCCCGCTGGAGGCGAAGGACCGCACCGACGAGGACCCGATCGTGCTGGCCGGCGGCCACGCCGCGTTCAACCCCGAGCCGATCGCGGACTTCATCGACTGCGCGGTGGTCGGCGACGGCGAGCAGGCCGTGCTGGACATCACCGAGCTCATCCGCGGCTGGAAGGCCGAGGGCCGCCCGGGCGGCCGCGACGAGCTGCTGCTGCGCCTGGCCCGCACCGGCGGGGTGTACGTGCCGAAGTTCTACGACGTGGAGTACCTGGCCGACGGCCGGATCGGCCGCGTCGTGCCGAACGCCCCGGGCGTGCCGTGGCGGGTCTCCAAGCACACCGTCATGGACCTCGACGAGTGGCCCTACCCGAAGCAGCCGCTCGTCCCGCTCGCCGAGACCGTGCACGAGCGGATGTCCGTCGAGATCTTCCGCGGCTGCACCCGCGGCTGCCGCTTCTGCCAGGCCGGCATGATCACGCGCCCCGTGCGGGAGCGAAGCATCACCGGCATCGGCGAGATGGTCGAGCGCGGGCTGAAGGCCACCGGCTTCGAGGAGGTCGGCCTGCTGTCGCTGTCCAGCGCCGACCACACCGAGATCGGCGACATCGCCAAGGGCCTGGCCGACCGCTACACCGACGACAAGATCGGCCTGTCGCTGCCGTCCACCCGCGTCGACGCCTTCAACATCGACCTCGCCAACGAGCTGAGCCGCAACGGCCGCCGCTCGGGCCTCACCTTCGCCCCCGAGGGCGGCAGCGAGCGCATGCGCAAGGTGATCAACAAGATGGTGTCGGAGGAGGACCTGATCCGCACCGTCGCCACCGCCTACGGCAACGGCTGGCGCCAGGTGAAGCTGTACTTCATGTGCGGCCTGCCCACCGAGACCGACGAGGACGTGCTCCAGATCGGCGAGATGGCGAAGAACGTCATCCAGAAGGGCCGCGAGGTCACCGGCCAGAACGACATCCGCTGCACCGTCTCCATCGGCGGGTTCGTGCCCAAGCCGCACACCCCGTTCCAGTGGGCCCCGCAGCTGTCCGCCGAGGCCACCGACGAGCGCCTGGCCAAGCTGCGCGACTCCATCCGCGGCGACCGCAAGTACGGCAAGAACATCGGCTACCGCTACCACGACGGCAAGCCCGGCATCGTCGAGGGCCTGCTCTCCCGCGGTGACCGCCGGGTCGGCGCGGTCATCCGCGCGGTGTACGACGACGGCGGCCGCTTCGACGGCTGGCGCGAGCACTTCTCCTACGACCGCTGGATGGCCTCGGCCGAGAAGGGCCTGGCCGGCACCGGCGTCGACGTCGACTGGTACACCACCCGCGAGCGCACCTACGAGGAGGTGCTGCCCTGGGACCACCTGGACAGCGGCCTCGACAAGGACTGGCTCTGGGAGGACTGGCAGGACGCCCTCGAAGAGGTCGAGGTCGACGACTGCCGCTGGACCCCGTGCTTCGACTGCGGCGTCTGCCCGCAGATGCAGACCGAGATCCAGATCGGCCCCACCGGCAAGAAGCTCCTGCCGCTGACGGTCGTCAAGTAGCGCACCACCGCCGACCCCCGGCCGGGACACCCCGGCCGGGGGTCGGTGCGTCCCGCTGACCAGGGGCGGAGCGAGGGGGCCGGCGGGGCGCGTACCCTTTGAGGTGACAGAGTCCGGGGCGTGGCGCAAAGACGCCACCACGGACGGGGACAACTGACTAAGGACTGAGCGACCCTGGCACGCCGTACGCCCGACGGTCCGCCGCCCGCGCCGACGGTGCAGCGGATCCGTCTCCGCTACACCAAGCGCGGCCGGCTCCGCTTCACCAGCCACCGCGACTTCCAGCGCGCCTTCGAGCGCGCCCTGCGCCGCTCGGCCGTGCCGATGGCCTACTCGGCCGGCTTCACACCGCACCCGAAGGTGTCGTACGCCAACGCCGCCCCGACCGGGGTGGCGAGCGAGGCGGAGTACCTGGAGATCGGTCTCGCCGCGGTCCGTGACCCGGAGGAGCTGCGCGCGCAGCTCGACGAGTCGCTGCCGAACGGCCTGGACGTCATCGACGCGGTCGAGGTCCGGACGCCGAACTTCGTGGAGCGCCTGGAGGCCTCCGAGTGGCAGGTCCGGCTGGACGGTGTCACCCGGGAGGAGGCGGCCCGCGCGGTCGCCGCCTTCCTGGCCGAGGAGCGGGTCGAGGTCGAACGCCTCACCAAGAACGGCGTGCGGGTCTTCGACGCGCGCGGCGCGGTGGCGGCGCTGGAACTCCTCCCGTCCCAGGTCGACGGCGGTGCGGACACGGAAGGCGAAGGGGGCCGCGATGTTCGGACCGGCCGTCCCTGTGCGATACTGCGCCTGGTAGTACGACACGCCACACCCGCCGTACGACCCGACGACGTATTGTCCGGTCTCCGTGCGACGGCCGACCTGGCGCCGCCGGTCCCCGCAGAGGTGACCAGGCTGGCGCAGGGGCCGCTCGACGAGGGGACCGGCACGGTGACCGACCCGCTGGCGCTCGACCGCGCCGCGGCCCCGGCCGGCCCTGTGGCGGCCGGCGAGCCGCGCGCAACCGCGTCCGCCTAGCGGGCGGAGGCCGGGTCCAGTACCCACTGGACCCGCTGGTCCTCCAGGCCCCCGCGGCTCCCCAGGGGAGCGAGCGTCGTCGAAGCACAGGCCGGCCTCTTGCGGCCCGCCGACCCGGATGGTCGGTGGGCCCGAGGACCCCGTCCGGGAGCCACCCGGGGTTGGGGGACGGCGCAGCTTGGGAAAACCTCAGAAGACTGGTCAGACCAGAAGACTTTCGACACCCCGCCGAGCGCGGGGCGCCGAGCGAGACTACGAGCCCCTGTGCGGCCTCGCGTCCGCACGGCGGCACCGGGAAGAAGGCCCGGCCCGGGCATCCGCGTGATGCCGGCCGGCCACCGGTGCCCTGCCGTGCCCGGATACGGAGCCCGGGGGCCTGACGGGAGATCCACCCGCATGCTCGATAACACCGATCCGCAGCAGTCTGCGGCAGCGGAACAGAACGAAACCACCGCGACCGGTGGCGAAGGCGCGTCCGCCGCGCCGCCGCGCCGCCGTCGCCGTGCGGTGTCCCGCCCGGCGGGCACCCCGCAGGGGGCGGCCGCCGAGGCCGCCGAGACGGTGATCCCGGCCGAGGCTCCGGCCGCCGAGGCGCCCGCGGTCGAGGCCGCGCCCGTCGAGGCCGAGCCGGTCGCGGAGAAGCCCGTCCGGGCCCGCCGCACCCGCAAGCGCGCCGAGGCGCCGGTCAGCGCGCCGGCCGAGGCTCCGGCCGCCGAGGCCGCCCCCGCCGCCGAGGCG